>DASTAW010000015.1 GCA_035712365.1 Terriglobia bacterium | reverse complement strand
CGCGCTCGATAACTTCCGCCTCAATGCGGTCCAGGTCTTCTTTATTGGCCACGCGGGTTTCCGCCACCACCACCAGTTGCTCGGTGCCGAGTTCGGGATCGCGCCTGCCGAATGCCGCTACGCAGCCCCGGCGCACTTCCGGAACTTCCGCCGCCGCAAGCTCCACTTCCTGCGGGACGATGTTGCGCCCGGACTTGATGATGAGGTCCTTGGCGCGGCCCGTGATGTGGATTTCACCGCCGGCCCAGTAGCCGAGATCGCCCGAATCCATCCAGCCGTCTTCGGTGGTGACGGCCGTCGTCGCGTTGGGATTGCGGAAGTATCCTGCGGTTTTTGACGGGCCGCGGAAAAGCACTTTGCCCTGGATGCGTTCGCCGAGCGGGTTGCCTTCGGGACCGATCACTTTGATTTCGTGTCCCGGCAAGGCCCTGCCATTGGCCACAAAGCGCAGAGCGCTGGAATCCTCCGGCTCAGCGGGAACGGCCCTGCCCTCAGACTCAAAAATGTCGCGGCGGATGCAGTCAATCACCGGGCGGCGGTTCATGGGCGGAAAGGCCAGGGCCACAGAGGATTCGGCCAGGCCGTAACAGGGTACAAAACTTTCAGCCCGGAAACCGTAGGGCTTGAAGCGCTTTTCAAAACGGTCCAGCGTATCAGGCAGCACGGCTTCGCCCGCGTTGATGGCCACGCGCCAGGCGCTGAGGTCAAGGCCTTCGATGGCGCTGTCCGGAATCTTGCGCGCGCACAGTTCGTAGGAAAAATTCGGGGCGGGGCAGAGCGTTCCGCCGGAGTCGTGCATCGCCCACAGCCACTTTTCCGGGCGGCTGAGAAAGGCCAGGGGCGAGAGGATGGTGATGGGCAGCGCGTAATAGACGCTGTAGAGCCACGAGCCGATCAGGCCCATGTCATGATAAAGCGGCAGCCAGCTCACCACAATGTCCGAGGGTTGCACGTTCACGGCCCAGCCGATGCCGCGAATGTTGGCCAGCAGATTGAACTGCGTGAGCACCACGCCCTTGGGTTCGCCGGTGCTGCCGGAAGTGTATTGGATAAACGCGGCGTCGGCCGCTTCAATGGCCCCGGGCTGCAAGCGCGCGCCGCTCGCTGCAAGGTCCTCGACGGTGGTCACGCCCAGAATGCCGGGCAGGTTGAGGCGCAGCAATTCGGACACCCGCCGGGCGGGTTCAAAGCTGATCAGAAACCGCACTTCCGCGTTGCGGAGAATGCCGACCTGCCGGCGAACGTATTCCTCAATCTTGTCGGGCCGCGCCGGGGGGTAAATGGGAACGGCGATTCCGCCGGCCAGCATGACACCGAAGAAGGCATAGAAAAATTGCGGGCAGGTGGGCAGCATGATCGCCACGGTTTCATTCCGGCGCAGGCCCGCGGAAACGAGGCCAGCCGCCACGTCGGAGGCTGTGGCCAGCAGTTTGCCATAGCCGATGTCTTCTCCGGAATTGCCTTCCAGCATGTGGGCCTGGACGCGGTCCGGGTCCACCTCGGCATGCTTGCGCAAAACTTCGATCAGCGTGCGGGCGGATTCCGGCGGCGGCGGCGCAACGCGCCCCGGCTGCCGGATGGTGTAGCGCTGCGAGGCGGCAGGAGCTTCTTCCTCGCCGCCTGCCACGGCGCGCACCCAGTCGCCGGGCGTGTCAGCCTCTTCGGCGATGCGGTCGGGCAATCGCACGTTGAAGTGCGCTTCCGTGCGCACCAGCAGTTCCACCATCTCCAGGCTACCCAGGCCCAGGTCGCGCTCCAGCGAAGAACGCAAGGTGACGGATTCCGCCGCGCGAAGCGATCCCAGCTCGGTGAGAAGCTCGCGCACAATCTGGAGCATCTGCTCTTCAAGCTGGGCCGCGTCAATTTGTCGGGGCGTGGTTGGCATTTTCGATGGATGCTTCCAACTCGTTCCTCTAAATTTTAAATGACCAGTCCTTTACGGCCTCGGGCTGGATCCATTTTTCGATCCCTTCGATCTGATGGTGGACCCAGTATTTTTTCCAGTGAATCCGCTCCGGGTCCCACGGCAGAAGCATTCTGTCTTTCTGCGAAAGTTTCTGGTAGGCGGTCCGGATGTTTTCCGATTCGAAGACGTAGTGATTGTGAAGGATGAACGGCAGATACTGGTCAAGGGTCTGCTCGCGGAACCGCGCCTGCAAACCCAGGGTGCGCAGGGCGCTCTGCCAGGCGGCGAGGGACTGCTTCCCCGGCAACCCGGCCCTGTGTACAGCGCTGTGCATGCGGTCGAGTATAACTTGCGCCCGCTGGATGCGCCTCTCGGTCCTTTGCCGGCGCGCCCGAGCCTGTTCAAGGGAAATAAACCGCGCTCGTCCGCGCGAAGCAGCGATGCGCAGCGGCAGCCTTGCCTTGCCGTTCCGGCTGGACCTTTTTCGCGCTTCCTGCCGCAGCAGGTCCACCAGAGCTCCCAGCTTGATGGGATTTACATCCGCAGTGCCTAGTTGATAAACCTTGTCCGCGCGACCTTTCAGCAGCAGCGCGCCCACAGCCAGGACTGCCGCCGCCACCAGGTCTACGGGAACTACTTCCAGCGGAGTGTTGCGGCTCACGGGCCAGTGTTTAAGCCCGCCCATGGCCATCAGCACCAGCGGGGCGGCGGTCCTTCCGCCTTCGATCCAGCCGGGGAAAGGAAACCGCAAGGCGCTTTCCACGATGGCCGGCCGCACGATGGACCATGGCAGGTCTTTCTCGCGAGCGATCAGTTGTTCGCCCAGGCTCTTCGAGTAGGTGTAGGTGTTGACCCAGCCCCAATGTTCAGCGCGCCGCTTGCCCAGGGCCACCAGCTTCTGCGCCGCCTCTTTTGAGGGCGCCTGCGGTTTCTCCGTTTCGTCGGAGACCGCGGATGCAGTGATCAACCGGACCTGCTCACGGCAATAGGCGAGTTCGGTGAGCGCGTCGAAGGCACTATCTTCGGCGCCCTTGCGATGAGGGTAGAAACCGAGGATGGGCTCGGTTTCTTCGATCAGGCCATTGGCTTCGCCAGAAACAAAGCAGGTGGAAACGTGCAGGAGCCGCGCGCCAGCGCTCCTGGCCAGTGCTATGGCGTTCTCCACGCCGTCCACGTTTGCCCGCAGTGATTCATCGACCGGCGGAAAAAACTCCACCTTTCCGGCGCAATTGATGATGAGCTTCACCCGGGACGTAACCGTGCTGAGGGCCTGCTGGTCGAGCCCGCAGGCGGGCTGGCTGAGTTCTCCGGGCCAGATGCTGATCCTTTCCTCGACGAATTTCTCGCCGCGCGTCGCCAGCAGCGCCGCCATGACGGGCGATTCCATGATCTCCCTCTTGAAGCGTTCTTCTGCGGAAAGGCCTTTGCCCGGTCGAAGCAACAAATGGACGTGCTTCACCTGAGGATAACGCTCAAGCAGCATCGCCAGGATCACTTTGCCCAGGAACCCGTTCCCTCCTGTCAGAAGGATTTCGTTTTCCTGGAACGTTGGTCCAGCGTCCGTTAATGGTGATTGCTGTGCCATCTGCAGGCGGGAACCAGGCCCGCATCAAGCCCTCTGTGCCCTGAGTTGTTTCATGTTATCGACCGACGTAAGTTACTGTCAAGGCTGGGCTACCGGAGTGGCGGGATCTCTGGAAAGCTCTTTGTCCTGGGCCGCTCCGTTGGCTCCGGCTCCCATAGGCTGTGCCTCGCGGTAGGTGTGGATCACGCGATGAATCACGGTCATATTTGAAAAGAATACGATCACCCACAGCACGGGCGCCATGCGGTCAAAAAGCGCTCCGATAATGATCAACACCATGCGCTCCGGGCGTTCCAGAAAACCCACCTTGCAGGACCGGATCAGGTTTTCCGCCCGCGCCCTCGAATAACTGGTCATCACCGAGCCGATCATGGCCAGGGCTACAACTACGACGTACACAAAGCGATTCACGCGGCCATAATAGACCAGCAGGCCCGTGAGGAGAAAGAGGTCGGAATAGCGGTCCAGCACCGAGTCGAAAAAGCCCCCAAACGGCGTCACGCGGCGCGTCCGGCGGGCCACCGGACCGTCCGTCAGGTCAAACACCCCACCCACAATGATCGTCACGCCCGCCCAGCGGAAATATCCGTAAGCAAACAAATACGCCGCGACAAGATTGATAGTGAAACCGATAGATGTCAGAAAATTGGGATTAATGCCAATCCTTGAGAACGAGCGTATAATGGCGTCGTAGGCGTACCAGCAAACATCGCCAATTTTTCGGGTAATCATTCCGCTGATTCAGGAATTCATCTGTGCAGGCGGGGTTTTCCGCTCAATAGCTCAGAGAAAAGGCCCGCGCCCCCGCCGCCTTCTCGTGGCTGCGCCTCGCTTCGGCAGTACGTAGCCAGCACTTTTTTCCTCGTGAAACGTATCTTAGCGGAAATACCTTTGTTCTGCAACCGTGGGCCCATGCAATGATCGGGATTCCCAAGCCCTTCCAGGCTGCCGTACACGCGGCCCCGAGGGCTTTGGGCGCAGCGTTTGTGCGATCGTTAATGCGATCGGCGCTGCACAATTTCGTCCTGGAAGTCCTGCCCAGCCTGATGATTTCATTGGGAAAAATTACGAGGGCTCACGCTAAGGATTCGGGCCCGCGGCATCCTTCCTGATACCATAGAAGAAAACGCCGGGCGCCGGAGACAGAAAGGATGCATGCCAATGGGAATATCAATCATTGAAAAACAGACTTTTCCGATGTTGATTGGCGGCGACTGGATCAAAACGCCGCAGGCGCGAACTATATACCTTCCCTACGATGGTACGCCCGTTGCGGAAGTTTACGACGCAGATGCCGCCACAGTCGAGCGGGCCGTTGCGGCAGCGCAGAAGGGCGCCAAAGCGATGGCCGGGCTCACCCAATACGAACGGGCGGAACTACTCCAGCGCATGAGAAACCTGTTGGAACGCGATGCGGAAGAGTTTGCGCGGCTGGTCACTCTGGAAACCGGGAAAACCATTCGCGAAGCGCGTACCGAGGTGGGCAGAGCGCAGCAGACGCTAGCGGCTTCCGCAGATGCGGCGCGCAATCTTCACGGCGAGGTGGTGCCCATGGAAGGGGCCCCGGGCGGCAAGGGCCGCTGGGCAATGACGGTGCGCGAGCCGCTAGGAGTGATCGCCGCCATTACCCCATTCAACTTTCCCCTGAATCTCGCGCTCCACAAGATCGGGCCGGCGCTCGCGGCCGGCAACAGCGTGGTCCACAAACCCTCGGAGAACACGCCGCTCAGCGCGCTGCGCCTGGCGCAGTTGGCCATCGAAGCCGGTGTGCCTGAGGGTGCATACAACGTGGTGACCGGCCTGGGAGAAGAAACGGGTCGCAAGATTGTCAGTGATTCGCGCATCGCCATGATCACTTTTACGGGCAGTCCCGAGGTGGGCCGGGAAATCCGTGCCGCAGCCAGACTCCGGCGGGTGACGCTCGAAATGGGCTCAAACTCGTCCGTGATTCTGGAGCCGGATTGCGATGTGGAAATGCTGGTGCCGCGCTGTGTCGCAGGTGGCTACGCGATCGCGGGCCAGGTCTGCATTTCCGTTCAGAACATCTTCGTACATGAGTCGATCGCCGGAGATTTTACGGAAAGATTTGTGGCCGGAGTGCGGGCGCTGAAGATCGGCCATCCGCTGGAAGAAAGCACCGACATGGCTTCCCTGATCAGCACGGCGGCCGCCGAGCGGGTGGAAAGCTGGATTAAGGCGGCGGTCACCCGGGGAGCGCGGCTGCTGACCGGAGGAACTCGCCATGGTACGGTCATGGAGCCGGCCGTGATAACAGATGTTGCGCCGGACGATGCCGTCTGCTGCAAGGAAGTGTTCGGGCCGCTGGTCGTTCTTCACCGGTATCGCAGGCTTGAAGAAGCCATTGATGCCGTCAACGCAAGCGAATATGGCCTGCAGGCGGGCATCTGCACGCGCGATGTTGGCAGGGCTTTCGATGCGGCCCGGAAGCTTCGCGTGGGCGGAGTGATGGTGAATGACGTCCCCGCCTTCCGGGTTGACCTGATGCCTTACGGCGGCACCAAGCTGAGCGGCGTAGGCCGCGAAGGCCCCCGTTACGCCGTTGAGGAAATGACCGAGTTGAAGCTGATCTGCTGGCGAGGATAATCTGGCGGACTATCGGAGTCGCTGGATCATTTGCCGTCCACGGAGAAGGCTAAAAGCACGTTCCCAGCGATGTTGTTTGTGTAGCCAGCCTGAACATAAAGCATTCCGCCAAAGACGGCGGGGCCGGTTGCGGTCATCGAACCTCCATGCGCGTCAATCCCGTTCACGGTATGGTAGGCTTGCAGAGAGTTGAAGTCCCAAAGGACGCTGCCATCCTTCGTGTCATAGGCGCGAAGGTGCCCGTCTTCGGAGCCGGAGAAGACGACTCCTGGGACCAGGGTTGGCGGCGCGCTCTGCGCTGCGCTGCAACCCACATCTTTCAGGCACGCCGGTGAGGGCGCTGGCGAATGCCAGATTTCCTTCCCAGTGGAAGCTCGCAGAGCAAACATTCCTCCCCCCGCTGCCGGATTGTTCGGGTCCCAGTCCGAGAGGGGAAAGTAAACAGCGTTTCCGCCTGCCGCGCCACCCCACTCGATTCCTCCGAGCGGGCCGCCCTTGCCAATCCGCGACTCCCAGATGATTTCGCCTTTTCGGTCGGGATTGAGCGCGTAAACCACCCCCGATTTCTGGCCAACGATCAGTTCCCGCTGCCCGTTTGGCATCGTCACAAGAATGGGAGGCGATCCAAAATCAAAATCGTTTCCAGGCTGGTCGGGACAGTTCTCCCTGCCAGGGGCTACGCAAGCAATGTTCCAACGATCATCCGGAGTCAGTTGCCGATGCCAGAGCAACTTTCCGTCACTCATGCGAAAGGCGATCACGGCATCCGTATAGGGTGTTGGTGGGTCCGAATAACTGTTTCCCGTTGCGACGTAAATTTCATTCGCCTTGGGGTCGATCGTGGGTGGTGACCACACCGCGGCCCCGGACGGGCCCCACATTGCTGTTCCGGCGGAATTTTTGCGCTCAGTAGGATGAGGAGTATCAGGGATTGTGTAAGACTTCCAAATCTGTTTGCCCGTTTGGGCATCGAGTGCCACAATGCTTCCGCGAAAGGAACAGCACGGGTATTTGGGATCGATCGCCGCGCCCTCTTCGCCGGAAGAAACGGGAACATACAGGCGAGTACCGAAGAACACGGGCGAACCGGTGATTCGGGCTTCGGGATGGGAGTCGGCATGGGCCTTCCACAGCAGTTTCCCGGTTGTGGAATTCACAGCGTATACGTCGCCTTTGACGTCTCCAAAGTAGACGAGTCGCCCGCCAAATCCGGGAGACACGGCCGTCTTTACGGTGGTTGGGGCCCTAAATGTCCAGTAGAGGCAGCCGGTATCCGCATCCACCGAATAGACCGTGCCATCCTCGCTGCCCGCATAAACCCTTCCGCCGAAGATGGTGGGCTGGCCATAGGTCGCGTAAGCGCCGGGGAACCCTAATGCCCACTTCAGCTTCAGCCTGGGAACCTCGGCCCGGGTGAGCCTGGAAATGGCGCCTGGCGCATAGCGGCTGTTTGCAGCATCGTATCCCCAGGAAGTCCAGCCGGGGTCGTCCAGTACGGGCTTCTGCTCTACGGAGCAATAACCCGAATGTGATACCTGCGCTACCGTCTTGGTAGTCGAAAGAAAGGCCGCCACGGCAAGCCGCTGGCTCCGGGTAAGCTCCTTGCCCACGGACTCCATCCTGCCTGTTTCAAGGGAGCGCAGAATGTAGCTGCGCGAGAGCTGGCCGAGGACTTCCTGGGTCGGCGCAATCGAGCCGTTTCGGTGGCAGACTGCGCACTTCTCCTGGAAGACTGCGGTTCCACTGGTTTGGCTGGAGGCCGCCGGGAGTTGAAGGGCAAGAGAGAACAGCAACACTGCAGGAAGGATTGGCAAGGATTTCATGTCGTCCGATCTTCGTAAATCAGCACCGTGATCTAAGAAATGCCGGCCTCCCTGTTTTTCTTAGATGGCCCTGCGCGGTCAGCAGTTGTGTCCGACCGGCCCCTAAGAGAGTTCACAATTCTATGCTACCATCAATGCCAAAATGCCTGGCTAGTTCCGACATCTAAAGCGCGGAGGGAACAAGCATGCGTTCTACTCTTTCTTCCATCCCACGGATCTCATTTTGTGGCGTCTGCCTGGCGCAATCGCCCAATGGCGAGAATCCTATCAGCGACGGCAAGGTGAACGGCGACCACATTTCATTCAAGACGCATTTCGACGTCAACGACCATGAATGCGCCATTCACGGCGATGCCATTGACTTGAAAGTTGCGGGGCCGTGGGGCGAGAATGAGGTCACGCTCAAGCGCGCCGCAGAGCGGAAGTCTCCCTGAGGGGGCATAGCGCGCATCTTGGACTTCTATCACCGCCTGCTCGCCGTCGCTGCTTCACGCCATAAATGGCTCGTCTGCCGATGGGCCGTAGATGCCCGGCACCGCAATGCCGTTCAGGCGCAGGTAGACGCCAAGCTGTGCGCGATGGTGGACCACATGATTCAGAAACATCGCTCGGTAGGCGGCAAACCGGGTCCCTTCGAAAATCGTTTTGCCCTGGAACGACAGTTTCCACTCCTGTTGCCACGCATCGTCCGTGGTGCCCGCCAGAGCTGCTCGGACCTTAGGCGACTCCTCGTCCAGCACTTTGACCAGTTGCTCCGCTGACTCAAACGGCAGCGGTTTGTAACTGCCTGTGGAGAAATCCAAATCCGGTGCGGTCAGCACAGTGAGCCCGAAGCTGGTCAACTGAGCAATGTGCGGGGCCAGCTTGCCCAACGGCATGGATTTCTCGTGCGGCCGGTAGTCAGACTTGTCAGCCGGAACGCGCTCTAACGTCCTGCGTGTATTCGCCATCTCCTGGTCGAACTCGGATAACAGTGCCTTGCTGATTGTCATGGAACTCTCCTGGCAGAAATTGAGTCGCACAGACTGAGTCATTATAGGCGAATAAATGGCGAACATGCAACGGAAAACCGCGAGGGCTCATTAACGTCCTGCTGGCGTGCGGCCAGCTCATTAGCAGCTTCGGCGGCGCGCCGCCACAGCCACGCTTCCCGCTAGTGAAGAGGACCCGGAGTAAGTTGCGAACTTCAGCGATGCGTCATTTTTGACACATAGGACCGACCGCTTGCTGGAGGGAATTTTCGAAAAAGTTTAGCAGCCACTTAATGCTCCTCTTTGTAACGGGAAATTACCTAGTTCAGCGTTCGGGTACGAAACCCCATGGCTTAGAGTTAAGCCCTGATTGAATGCCGCTTGAAACTGTTTAGAATCCGCTTCATGAAGGGGACGGCTTTGGTCATGGATGGTCGGAAACTGAATCTTTCCGCTGGGGACGCGGGCTCACACAGCCCTTTCTCACCTGTCCCGCGGATTCGCCTACCGCTGAGGTATATGACTCTCACTTTTTCACAAACATGCCTATGGCGAGCGCAGTGACGAAACAACGAACGAAGGCCGATACGCACACTTGTTATTCCCCCCGGTGGGTCCTTGCATGCGGCGCAGAAGTGTCCGGGACTCTGGGCACGATGAGGAGGTGGACTGGTGATCCGACGGGGAGAATGCTAGATGGAAACGACGGTGCGGTTATCGATCGTTTGAGCTAAACCTCGCCACATCGGGAGAGTCAAAGAACCAACAAACGCAAGGCTGCGGATCCGGTCGAATCCAGCAAGATCGCCGCAAGGGAAGGCTCCACTTGGCTTGCCTTTCGTCGAATATAGCTCAAGCGCTTTTTATACATACCGGCCTGATTAGGTAAGGCAACTGGACAGCAGTCAGAAAGTGGGTTTGAGGGGATCTGGCTGAGATGCGCCCGGGCAACCAGGCGCCAAGGAGACTCCGATGCAGCGTGCAATAAAGTGGGCCACCGGCCTGTTGTGTGCAATAGCATTTTTTTGCGGCGGGTTTGTAATCCTCCATGGTTTTTTGCCGCCGGCTTCCATTAACGCCTGGCTTCCCGCCGGCGATTTGACAGCAGCCCGTTCAGGCGCCGCCAGCGTCTTGTTGCAGGACGGACGACTTCTCATCACTGGTGGCAACGGCGCATCCGGCGCATTGGCTACCACCGAGATCCTTGACCCTGCGAACGGTTTCACGGCGGGTCCGCCAATGAATCTCGCGCGCAGTAACCACGTCGCCGTGCTTTTGCAGGACGGCAGGGTACTCGTGGCCGGCGGCACGGATGCCTCCGGCCGCGCTTCGCAAAGCGCCGAGCTCTTTGATGCTGCTGCCAATTCCTGGAGCGCCGCCGGTCCACTCATGGTTGGCCGCTCGGGCGCAACCGCTACTCTGCTACCATCGGGCCAGGTGCTCATCGCCGGAGGTGCTGGCAATGGGGCGGCTCTCGCCAGCCTTGAGCTTTTTGATCCGAGCTCGAACACTTTTTCCCTTGTCGCAGGCGCCCTGTCCTCGCCGCGCGAAAATCATGCCGCTGCGATGCTGCCTGACGGTCGCGTGCTCATCACCGGCGGCTGGGACGGCACCACGCTTGCGCCTGTGCCTCCGGCCACCGCCGGGACGGCCAACGTCCTTGCTTCTACCGACATTTTCGATCCCTCGACCGGCGCTGTCGCTCCCGGGCCGGCGCTAACCAGCCCTCGCATGAACTTCACCGCCACCACGGCCCTTGATGGCAGCATCATCGCCATCGGCGGGACTGACGGCCAGAACGATCTTGCTTCGATTGAAGTCCTCGCTCCTGGCGCCGGCGCTTTTGCGCTTTCGGGCGCCAAACTCGCCACCGCCCGTCAGGGACATCAGGCATTCCTGCTTCCGCACAACAGCAACGTTCTGGTTGTTGGTGGGACGTCCAGCGGCGCCGCCATCTCGTCCGCGGAGCTCTACACGCCTTGGACAGGCGCCACCAGCGTCACTAGTGCGATGGCATCGGCGCGTTCGGGCGCTACGGGCAGCCCGCTGTTTCAAAACGTGCTCGGCGCACCTGTCGGGATCGACGGGGCCTTGCTGGTCGCGGGTGGCTTGGACGCATCTTCGCCCCCCAGCACGCTGCAAAGCGCTGAGGTCTACGGCTTCGCAACCATTACCACCGACAAGTCTGACTATCCTCCCGGCGTTCCCGTCACCATCACGGGCAAGGGCTGGCAGCCTGGCGAAGTTGTCCAGATGAGCCTCGTAGAGGTCCCCGACCTCGACGGCGACAGCCCCATACCGCTCTCGGCCACCGCCGACGCCAGCGGGAATATCATTAACAACTCATTTTCAACCAACATCGAAGACGCCAACATCCATTTCACCCTCACTGCCATCGGAGGGGCCTCCCAGGCACAGACAACGTTTACCGACAAGAACGTGTCCGTGAGTTGCAGTCCAAACCCGGTGGCAAACAATACCGGAAGCACTTGCACGGTTTCTGTCCAGGGCGGGGCTGTAGGGGCAACGGTCAACTGGACGACCAGTGGCACCGGCACCTTCACGCCGTCGGCGAGTTGCACCGTCAATAATGCCAATCCTAACCAGTGCTCCGTCACCTACACTCCGACTGCGGTTGGTACGGGGACTCACACGATAACCGCAACCTACACAGGCAGTGGCGGCGGGTCTGGTTCCACTGGCCTCGGTGTCTTTGGCCCAGCGGTGAAGCTGGCATTGAGCGGCGCTACGACTGACTTGCCGGCGGGCAGCACGCGGATGCTGACCGCGACAATTCAGGACGCAAGCGGCAACACCGTTGCTGCGGGAGCGGATAGCACTCTGAGCGTGTCCTTCGCAAAGACAGGGGGCGCCGGTACGGTTTCCGGCCTGGGATCGAGCTCAGCGGTTGCCGGTGTGGCAACCATAACGGTGACAGGTAATCTCGCTGGCTCGGTGACGATCACGGCTTCGGCGACAGGTTCTGGTGGTGCTTTGTTGGCTGGCACAGGGAACCCGATTACCTTCAATGTCGTTCCCGCCGCAACTCCGGACCACTTCGTCTTTGCTGCGATTAGCAGCCCTCAGACTGCGGGGACAGCGTTCAACGTCACCATTACAGCTCAAGACGCGTTCAACAATACGGTAACCAGCTTCAGCGGTGGTGGCAATAAGGTGAGCATCAGCTCAACCGGAACGCTCTCCGGAGGCACGTTCACAAGCAATGCATTCACCAACGGTGTCCTTACCCAAAGCGTGACGATAACCAATACTGGAAACTTCACTATTACCGCGACCGGTACAGGGAGCCCCAAGCCGATTGGTACAAGCAACAGTTTTACGGTTAACCCTGGACCGGTCAGTGCCAGCACGTCAACGGTCGCGGCCAGTCCCGCTTCGGTGCCGGCTGACAACTCCACGACCTCGACCATCACTGTCACCTTGAAGGATGCGAATAACAACCCAGTGAGTGGCAAGACGGTCTCTTTGACCGCAGGCAGCGGCAACTCGACAATCTCTGCGCCCAGCGGAGTCTCCGATGCCAACGGTGTAGTGACCTTCACGGTCAAGGATGGGACGGCCGAAACCGTTACCTATAGTGCAAAGGACACGACAGACAACACTACCATCACGCAGACGGCCACGGTGACGTTCACCAGCGTGACTGTCGGGACCTCGACCACAGTGGTCTCTTCGGTCAACCCTTCGGTCTTTGGCCAAAGCGTCACGTTCACGGCGGACGTGCACGCCGCCTCGGGGTCGACGGCTCCCACCGGGACGGTGCAGTTCGTAATTGACGGTTCGAACTACGGCAGCCCGGTCACCCTGGGTGCGTGCATTCCCTCGAGCATGACCGATGCCTGCGCCAGCACCAGCACGGCGGCTCTCACTGTAAATGGTGGAGTTGCCCACACGGTCACAGCCAACTACACGCATACAGGCAGCTTCAGTGACAGCAGCGGGTCCCTCAGTGGCGGTCAGACCGTCAACAAAGCGGACACGACAACCACGGTGGGAACGATCACTCCTGAGCCTTCACTAGTGGGACAATCCTATACGGTCAATTACACGGTCGTTGCCAAGTCTCCGGGTAGCGGCACGCCAACGGGCAACGTCACGGTAGACGACGGCAACGGCAACCAATGCACCGCAACAGTAGCCGCTGCTTCCTGCTCACTTGCCTCCACTTCAACCGGCACCAAGACCATTACAGCTACCTACGCGGGTGACACGAGCTTTAACGGCAGCAACGGCACCGGCTCCCACGTTGTCAGCAAGCGCCCGACATCCACCACGGTGACCAGCATTTCGCCCGGCTCTGTCGCGCTGGGAGTAGGCGCCACGGTGACCGTCACGGTTGTGGACACCGGGGCAGGGGCCGCTTCTAATCCCACCGGTACCGCGGCCCTCTCAAGCACAGACACGAATGGCAGCTTCAGCACCTGCACGTTGTCACAGGGAGTGAACCCCGCTGGAACTGTCAGTTGCACCGCCACGTATACACCCGGAGGGACGATCACCGGAACCACCCGGACCGACACCATTACGGCCAGCTTTACGGCTAGTGACAATGTCCACCAGGACAGCAGCGACACAACCGGCAAGCCCGTTACGGTGACTAAGCGTTTAACCTCGACCACCGTGACCAGTCTCACGCCCTCATCGGTGGTCGTCGCGCAATCAACCACCGTGAGAGTGACTGTGGTTGACACAGACAGCGGGACGGTGTCAAATCCGTCAGGCACGGTGAGCCTCGGGACCACTGGCGCAGGCGCTTTTGGGAGCTGCACACTGGCACAGGGGGCCAACCCGGCCGGGACGGTCAGTTGCGACGCGACGTACACGCCTTCGAGCGCGGCAGCCAGCCCACAAACCATCACCGCCAGCTTCACGGCCACGGACAATGTCCACCAAAGCAGCGCCGACAACACGGGAAAGAGCTTGACCGTTACCAGGCGCTCAACCAGCACTACAGTTGGGTTAAGCCCGGCGAGTGTCGTGACAGGGCAGTCGAGCAGCGTAACAGTCACCGTTGCGGATACTGAAAGTGCCGGAACCAAGCAGTTCCCAACCGGCACGGTAACCGTGACTTCGTCCGATGCCAATGATGTTTTCACGGGAACCTGCACCCTGGCAAGTACGCTCACAAGCGGACAGTCCACTTGCTCGGTGTCGGTGAAGCCGCCTCACGTTGGGACGGGATCACATACCATCACGGCAACTTTCGCCCAAACAGATGTCCATTTGGGGAGCAACGGGGGCACTGGTTTGACCGTCACAAAGGCCAACACCACAACCACCGTTGCTGCCTCCACCAACCCCATTATCCTTGGTCAATCTGTGTCCTTCACTGCGACCGTGGCGGTTGTCTCTCCTGGCAGCGGCACTCCGACGGGCAATGTCCAGTTCTATATTGATGGTGTTGCTTTCGGATCATCTGTGGCCCTTTCAGGTGGATCGGCCGCCAGCGGTTCGACCACTACTCTGACCGCTGGTCCACACAACATCACGGCCGTCTACAGCGGCGATGACGATTTCTTCGGCAGCAACAATAACTCATCGCCACTCGTCGAAAATGTTAACTACAACTTCCTGGGATTGTTTGATCCATACGCGCCGCCACCGAGGGGATATAAAGTCAAGAGCGCCGTCCCGCTGGTATGGCAATATGCGGATATCAACGGGACAGTGGTGAACAGTTCCAACGCAAATCCCGCAGTGCAAATTTACGTGGCGGGTGCGTGCGGTGGGACTGACACGGGAGATATCCTCAACATCCAGGCGTCGGGGAACAGCGGTTATCAGTACGACTCTACAACCAACACCTGGCAATTCAACTGGAAGACGACAGGGATGAACCCCGGTTGCTACAACGTGTACATCCACAGCAACCTGACGGGCCAGACCAGTCAGGCGTTTCCAATCCAGTTGGTGAGGTAGCGCTGGTCAACGCTCCACGGCAGGGTCCACTCCCGATGGAGTGTCTAGAGTTCGGCAAAGTTACTGAAACATCCGGGCTTGGGAGAGCAAGCTCGGAGGTCTGATAGACGAACTGTTCGGAAATTCCCTTGGGGTTGCTCAAAGCGTGCAACGCCCAGGTCTGCGGGAGGGGTGGGGCGGGTCCGAATCTTTTTCTGACCCGCCCCTGCTGGATTGGGAATCATCCCCATCCTGGGTTCGCAAGAGGGGCAGGACCATCAATGACGGTGAAGCTCCCGGGTGCCCTGGAAGCTTCGGCGTTTATTCTCCCGGGTTTTGAGCCGCCGCGCTGTGATAGAAGGGCAAGGTTGTAATCTCCGCCGCCGCACCGGAAGAAGTCTGGAGCTGCGTGCCTGCCTCCAGATGCTCCCTGCGGATGTATGCAAGGGCGATGGTTTTTTGAAGCGACGGCGAAACGCAGGCGCTCGTGACTTCGCCGACTACATCCCCGTCAAATGTCAGTTTTTCGCCGGGAGCGGGTGGCTGGGCATTTTCGATGATTACTCCCGCCAGCTTCCAGTTCACGTGGCCGCGGCTTCGAGCCCGTTCAACAATTTCCTGGCCAATGTAGCAGCCCTTGTCAAAGCTAAGGGCATTCATCAGGTTTGCTTCGAGCGGCAGCGTGTCTTCACCCAGTTCCGAGCCGTAGCGTGGAATCCCGGCCTCAATCCGCAGCGATTCCAACGCTTCAGTCCCGCAAGACAGCATGTTGTAACTCGGCGCCTGCCCGCAGGCCGCACCCCACAGACCCATTATGGCTTTGGGCGCCGCCCACACTTCGTAGCCTTCCTCGCCTGTGTTGCTGATACGGACCACGCGGACCGGAAAGCCCGCGAAGTTGGTCGCAAAATGATCGAATTCTTTCATTGCCGGGAGGTCTTCGTGCAGCGTTTTTTCCAACAACCCTCGGGCATTCGGTCCCTCAAAGGCCAGAGCAGAGGTGTCCAGCGGGTCCGTCTGGACCTGGTCTCCGATAATGTACCGGCCAAGGGTATCCATCGCTTTGGTGCGCAGGTCTGCGTCTGTATCCATCAGTAGTCGGTCGTGGCCGGCGTATACTCGCAAGTCAGCCAGAATCTGCCCTTGTGGATTCAGCAGGGTGGCATAAGTGCCCTCGCCGGCTGAGAGACGCTTGATGTCATTCGAGACAATGCGGTGCAGGAACTTTGAGGCGTCCCGCCCCGTCAACGCAAACTTTGCCCGAAAGGAAAAATCGAAAAGGCCAGCGGCCGTGCGCACGGCCAGGTGTTCCTGAACGGGACCGGTAAACCGGGAAGGAACAAGACCTCCATGATACTCGGCGAACGTTGCGCCTTGCGAGAGGTGGAAATCGGCCAAAGGACTCCGGATCAGGTCTCGATTCATCGCTTGGTTTCCTCGAAAAATGGAGTCAAAAGAGAGGGAGGCTTTCAGGATTTCCTATGGGCAAGCTCTCAAAAGCCTACTTATCGATAGGGATGGGCGTCGGAGATGGACCGATAGGAGCGGAAGTTACTTTGACCAGGTGTCCGGTCCATGACGTCATCTCCTGTTCGTTCGAGAGCAGGTCCTTCAGCGTGGTCTTGCTCAGGACCTGGTCAATCACCAACTGCACGGCCCTCCACAACGAACGCACCGAGCAGTCCACCGAATTCGCGCAGGAAATCTCGCTGCCGGAATGCTCCTGGCAAAATGTTGGGTCGTAAAGCCGGCCGCCCAGAATCGCCAGCGCCTCTCCCACCACAATCTTGTCCGGTGGGCGCGCCAGTTCGTACCCGCCGGCCTGCCCACGGACGCTTTTCACCAGGTCGCCGCGCCGCAGGATGCGCATCAGCTTGGCAACATAAAAATTGGAGATACCTTCCTTTTGGCTGATCTTGGGAATCGTCAGGCTCTCGCCTTCCCGCGCCAGCCTCAGCAGGCACCGCAGTCCGTATTCTTCCTGGGATGTCAGTTTCATGCTGATTCTCCCGGTCAGGTACTCCGGCGCAACCGGACTCCGTGACTCAATATTACATCATGCCCAGTTGCAGCCTGGCTGCCTCCGACATCATCTCTGGGGTCCACGGGGGATCCCACACCACTTCCACTTTCACATCTTTGGGTTTGGCCATCACGCGAATCTTGTCCTCCACTTCACCGGGCAACGACTGGGCGGCGGGGCACGCGGGGCTGGTCAGCGTCATCTTCACCGTAACCTCTGAGGCGGGGTTGATGCTGATGTCGTAGATCAATCCCAGTTCGTAGATGTTAACAGGAATCTCCGGGTCATAGCAGGTGCTCACCGCTTCCACCACCTTCTCCTTGAGGGCGATGGCCTCATCGCCACCGGAAAGTGCCGGTTTCTGCTCGTCCGGCTGTTCCGTTCTGGTCTCCGGCGTGAAGACGGTCTCTTCCGCAGTCCGTTGTTCGCCGCTCTTGTTGTTATCTTCCATCGTTAATCCGTTCTTATTCGGTGGTCACTGTTTCTTTTTCGCCCTTTAGCGCCGATCTTAAAGTGTGCCAGGCCAGCGTTGCGCATTTCACGCGGATGGGAAATTCCGCCACCCCGGAAAAGACCGCCAGCTTGCCCAGCGAATCGTCGTCCGCCAGCTTGCCGTCAGCTTCGCCGGTCACAAGGGCGTGGAACTTCTCGAACAGCGCATCGGCCTCGTCGATCGTCTTGCCCTTAAGAGTTTCCGTCAGCAGCGAGGCGGATGATGTGGAAATCGCGCATCCCGAACCCTGAAAGCTGAGGTCATTGATCTTGCCGTTCTCGACCTTCAGATAAATGGTGACCCGGTCGCCGCATAGCGGATTGTAACCCTCAGCGCGATGGGCGGACCCTTCCAGAACGCGATAGTTTCGCGGCCTCTTGCTGTGGTCGAGGATTACTTCCTGATATAGCCCGCGCAGATCTGGCATTAACCCAGCAACTCCTTTACCTTGTGAATCCCTGCGACCAGCGCATCAATCTCTCTCTTTGTATTATAAAACGCCAGCGAGGCGCGGGTGGTGGCCGGAATCCCAAAGCGATCCATCAACGGCTGCGCGCAATGGTGGCCGGTGCGCACTGCGATGCCTTCCTGGTCAAGAATAGTCCCTACGTCGTGTGGGTGAATTCCATCCATTACAAACGAAATCACCCCGGCTTTCTTTTCTGCGGTGCCGATAATCTTCAGCCCCGGAATGCCGCTGACGGCCTCCGTGGCATAGGACAGCAATTCGTCTTCATAGGCCGCGACATTTTCCAACCCAAGCCCTTTCACATAATTGATGGCCGCGCCCAGGGCGATGCCAGCCGCGATGTTTGGGGTCCCGGCTTCAAACTTGTAAGGCAGGGAATTGTAAATCGTCTTTTCAAAAGTGACCGAACTAATCATGTCGCCGCCGCCCTGGTAAGGGGGCATGGCGTCCAGCAGATCGGCCTTGCCGTAGAGCACGCCGACGCCTGTGGGGCCGTAAAGCTTGTGTCCTGAGAAGGTGTAAAAATCGCAGTCAAGCTCCTGAACATCCACGGAGAGGTGCGGTGCGGCCTGCGCGCCATCCAACAGCACCGGGATGCTCCTGCTGTGCGCCGCTTCTATCATTTCGCGGACGGGATTGATTGTGCCCAGTACGTTCGAGACATGCACCACAGTCGCCAGCCGCGTCTTGGGCCCCAGCAGCTTTACAAATTCGTCGAAGCGCAGTTCGCCGCGGTCGCTGATGGGGGCCACCCGCAACGTCGCCCCCTTTTCCTCGCACAGCATCTGCCACGGGACGATGTTCGAGTGGTGCTCCATGGCGGTGATCAGGATTTCGTTGCCTGCGGCCACGTTCTTCCGCCCGAAGCTGCTGGCCACCAGATTGATGGCTTCCGTGGCGCCACGAACAAAGATGATTTCCCTGCTGTCGCCGGCGTTGAGGAACCGTTGAGCCGTCACGCGGGCGTCTTCATAGGACCGGGTGGCGCGCTCACTGAGCTCGTGGACCCCGCGATGGATGTTGGAACAGTCATGGCGGTAGAAGCGCTCTTCCGCTTCGATCACCGCCAGCGGTTTCTGGCTTGTGGCGGCGTTGTCCAGATAGATGAGCGGCTTTCCGTGGACCGTCTGGTCGAGAACGGGGAAGTCTTTCCGCACCTGCTCGACATCAAAGGTTGCGGGTGATCTCCGATCGTTGCCTCCGGTGAGGGGATGATGAGTGGTCGCCATAGCCTTTTCAGGATCGGGCGGTTGCCCGTCCTTTCAACCTTTCATCTTGGCCAGCAGGGCCGCCTTGAGCCGTCCTCGGAGAGGCTCGAACTTCACGTGGTGGATGATTTCGGCTGCAAACGCTTCGATCAGAAGGCTGCGAGCTTGTTCCAGCCCGAGGCCGCGCGAACGAAGGTAAAAGATGGATTCGGGATCAATCTGGCCGACCGTTGCGCCGTGTGTGCATTTCACGTCGTCGGCAAAAATTTCAAGCTGCGGTTTGGTGTAAATAACAGCGGACTCTGAGAGCAGCAGGTTCTTGTCGCTTTGCTTCGAGTCTGTTTTCTGCGCGTCTTTCCGCACCAGAATTTTGCCGTTGAAAACCGCCGTCGATTTCCCGTCCAGAATTCCCTTATAGAATTCCCGGCTGGAGCAGTGAGGCTGTGCGTGGTCGATGGCCGTGTGGTTGTCGATCAGTTGCTGGCCGTTGGTAACGTAGAGACCGTAGAGATATGCTTCCGCTCCTTCACCGTCAAGCACCGTGGTCAGTTCCTCGCGGCCCAGGCGCGCGCCAAACTGGATGGAATTGGTTACCACCCCCGAATTGCGCGCCACATAAGCGAGCACCGTGGCCACGTGGAACGCCTCGGCGCTTTCCTCCTGAAGCTTGATGTAATCAACGTGGGCGTTATCTTCCGCCACGATTTCCGTGACCGCGTTGTTGAAATAGGCGCCGTCGCCGGCCGCCACGTAAGTTTCCATTACCGTCAACTGGCTTCCCTGGGCTGCGATCACCAGGTTGCGTGGATGCGCCACCCAGGGCGTCTCGCTGCCCGTCGAGACATAGAGGACCTCGACGGGTTTTTCCAGCACCACGCCTCTGGGAACGTCGATGAACGCGCCGTCCTGCACAAAAGCGGTGTTGAGCGCCACAAAGGGATGCGTCTTATATCCCGCATACCGGCCCATGTGCGCCGAGACGGCTTCCTCCTGTTTGATTGCTTTGGCCAGGCTTGTGACCGTTGCGCCTTTCGGCAGCTCTCCGACCGCGGAAAGCTCTTCCACGTAATGTCCATTCAGAAAAACCAGTCGCGTGCGGTCGGGGCCGGCGACGGAAACCTCGTTCACCTTCCTTCGGATACCATCGCTTAGTTCGTAATCCGCCGGCTGGAAGTGAACGCCCGCGATGGGCGCGACATTGCAGTATTTCCAGTCTTCAAGGCGCGTGGTGGGAAATCCCATTTCGGCAAACGCCTGCATACCTTCACTGCGAAGATCGCTCAGCCACTCCGGAGCAGCCGCAGCCTGTCGCTCTTCAAAATCTCGAAAGTGCTGCAGATAAAGCTCTTCGCTTTCTTTCAGTGCAATAGCCATCAATCTCTGGTTCCTTTTTCGCTTGCCTGCTACGCTCTTTCGCTGGCCGGGACCGTCTCGTCCAGCCAGCTATATCCCTTTTCTTCCAGTTCCAGCGCCAGTTCCTTGCCGCCGGATTTAACTATCCGCCCGTTGGACAGCACGTGGACGAAATCCGGGACGATGTAATTCAGCAGGCGCTGATAGTGGGTCACCACAATAATGGAACGCTGGTTGCTGCGCAAAGAATTCACGCCGTTCGCGACAACCTTCAGCGCGTCAATATCCAGCCCGGAATCCGTCTCGTCCATGATGGCCAGTCTCGGCTCGAGCACCGCCATCTGGAAAATTTCGTTCCGCTTCTTCTCGCCGCCGGAAAAGCCTTCGTTCACCGGGCGGTTCAGCAGCGTGTCGTCCATCTCCAGCAGCTTGATCCTCTGGCGGATGTAGGCGAGAAAGTCCATGGCGTCCAGTTCTTCCTGGCCGCGGTATTTGCGCCCGGCATTCAGCGCCGCCCGCAGAAAGTAGGTGTTGTTAACGCCAGGAATTTCCACCGGATACTGAAAAGCGAGAAAAACGCCCTCCCGAGCGCGTGTCTCAGGGTCCATTTCCAGCAGGTCCTTGCCGTCATAAAGCACTTCGCCCTCAGTCACCTTGTACAAATCGCGGCCGGCAAGCACCTGCGCCAGCGTCGATTTGCCGGACCCGTTCGGCCCCATGATGGCATGCACTTCACCCAGACCGACTTCCAGATGGACCCCTTTCAGAATTTCATTGCCGCCCACGCTGGCGTGAAGGTTCTTGATCTCAAGTAACATTCGCTTTCAGTCCTTTTTCAGTTGTTAATGCACCCGATTCATCGGATTCGCGCAACAAGTCCGAGCCACAAATTAAGCGACCGACCTGACGGCCGACACTTGCTGAAAAGAGAAATTCGCAAGATCGGCCCGCTCTCGCGCATGCTCAATGGTCATGCTGACCAGGTTTCCCTGAGCGTCAAACTCCATCAAGGTGTTTTCGTCCAGGTCTCGGGTTTCAGCGACTGCATCCTTCTTCAGGACAATATAGAGCGTATCCGTGTCCTCGAAATATTGGACAGTCATTTTGTGGCCTCTCGGAACGTCCGGTCAAAAAATGCGTTGTGGACAGTCTCGCCATCCGCTAACAGCACGACCCGAAGAACTCGGTTGTCCATTTCAGGAATGCGACCCCATCGGCGGATTCTGCCATCCTTCTGCACTGTTTGTGAGATGGGATTCGCCATCACTAGTTCAATCCATGCATTCGTAATTATTCTTCGATCGAGCCTGCTTCGGATTGCCTTGAAGTATTCCGTACTTTTCACTTGGCAGCCGGAACCCCTCGACTCGGACGCCGGCACGCGCTGAAAAGCCGCGACTTGAAGAACAAGTTTGCGCTACCCGGCTCAGAATTACCCCACGCTTCCTTCCAGGCTGATGCCGAGCAGTTTCTGGGCCTCGACGGCGAATTCCATGGGCAGCTCGCGGAAGACTTCCTTGCAGAAGCCGTTGACGATCATGCCGATAGCGTCCTCGGTTGAAAGGCCGCGCTGGCGGCAGTAGAACATCTGGTCTTCACCGATCTTGGAGGTCGAGGCTTCGTGCTCCACCTGTGCGGTCGAGTTCTTAACTTCCAGATAAGGGAACGTATGCGCGCCGCACTTATCCCCCATCAGCAACGAGTCGCATTGCGAGTAGTTGCGCGCTCCCGCTGCGTTCTTCAGAATCTTGACCATGCCGCGATAGCTGTTCTGGCCGTGTCCGGCGCTGATACCCTTGGAAACGATGGTGCTGCGGGTGTTCTTGCCCAGATGGATCATCTTGGTGCCGGTGTCAGCCTGCTGATAGTTGTTGGTGACGGCGACGGAATAGAACTCGCCGACGGAGTTGTCGCCCTGCAGGATGCAGCCGGGATACTTCCAGGTGATGGCTGATCCCGTCTCCACCTGCGTCCAGGAAATCTTGGAGTTTACGCCCAGGCA
Source organism: Terriglobia bacterium (assembly GCA_035712365.1). Classification (NCBI taxonomy): domain Bacteria; kingdom Pseudomonadati; phylum Acidobacteriota; class Terriglobia; species Terriglobia bacterium. The sequence continues at coordinate 203,203 of DASTAW010000015.1, read as the reverse complement.
CTTGCCGCGCTTGGTCACGAAATTGTAAATCCCGCCCTTACCCTCCTTATCGCCCGGATACCAGTTCTGAACGGTTGAATACTTCACCGTGGCGTTGTCAAGCGCCACGAGTTCCACTACCGCGGCGTGCAACTGGTTTTCATCCCGCATGGGGGCCGTACAGCCTTCCAGATAGCTGACGTAAGCGCCCGCGTCGGCCACAATCAACGTACGCTCAAACTGCCCGGTCTCTTTGGCGTTAATGCGGAAGTAAGTGGAAAGCTCCATCGGGCAGCGCACGCCCTTGGGAATGTAGGCGAATGAACCATCGCTGAATACCGCTGAGTTCAGCGTGGCAAAGAAGTTATCGGTGTAGGGAACCACTGAGCCCAGCCATTTGCGGACCAAATCGGGGTGCTCCTGCACGGCCTCCGAAAACGAACAGAAGATGATGCCCAGTTTGGCCAGCTTTTCCTTGAAAGTCGTGGCCACCGAGACGCTGTCAAAAACCGCGTCCACAGCCACGCCGGAAAGCAGTTCCTGCTCTCGCAGGGGAATACCCAGCTTTTCATAGGTTTTGAGGATCTCAGGGTCAATTTCTTCCAGGCTCTTGGGCTTATTGGTTTTCGCTTTCGGGGCCGCATAGTAATAGGCTGCCTGATAGTCGATCGGACCATACTTGATATTGGCCCACTTCGGCTCCTTCATCGTCAGCCAGTGGCGGTAGGCCTTCAGCCGCCACTCCAGAAGCCATTCCGGCTCGTTTTTCTTGGCGGAAATCAGGCGAACCACGTCTTCGTTCAATCCACGAGGGACGGTCTCCTGCTCCACCTCCGTTACGAAGCCGTACTTGTACTCTTGCGTGGCGAGTTCTTCAACATTGTTCACTGGCGTACCCATAGCACTACTCCTGACTCAATATCCGAATCCTCAATTTTTGAGGGGGGCGCTCCAAACTCTGGCGGCGCCCTCAAGCTGTTCATCGCTCACTCCAATGCTATCGAATCTATACACGGGAGTCAAGATTATTGCCATACAATTTGGTCAAGATTGATGTTTGGCTGCACGGCCAGGGTCGGAACTGATGGAGTAGTTTACTAAGCCTTTTAACTACAATAATTTACTTAAAAAGAGTCGCCCAGAAAATGGCAAAATTGGCGGGAAGGGTCTTCATGGCCTGTGGCCAGGCCGATCTAGCGTTGTCCGAAGTTCATCCGGAAACCGACGCGGAACAGCAAGGGGTAACCGAGCTGTGGAACCGGGGTGCGCTGGACAGCATAACGTTCATCAAAGATGTTCTCGACGGCAACGTAGGCTTCCGTATCATGCCAGATGCGGCGCGAAAGTGAGCCATCCAGCGTGAAGAAGTTGCCTAGCGGAAGCAGATTCTGGTCGTCATCGAACTGGTTCCCCACGTACCGTCCTTGAAGCCCCAGCGTCACGCGCCGCCACTGGCTCGATGCCGTCGGATTGGAATAGAGCGCCTGGAAGGTGAACACGTTGCGCGGGACCTGCGGGATATCAAGCCCCACCAGTGACGGATCGGCCGCGAAGCTCAGCACGGTAGCGTTTACAAACTCGTACCCGCTGGTGATCTGGAAGGTGGGGGTTACGTGCAGGCTTGCATCCAGATCAAAGCCACGCGAGCGGGTCCGGCCCAGGTTCTGCCGTTGACGGGTGATCAGACTGGGAGTGACACTCAACGTGACGTTCGCAATCGGATCGGCCACGTCGCTCCAGAAAAAGGCGCCTCGTCCTGTCAGCCTGCTGCGGAAGGCGTTGAATTCGGCTCCGGCTTCCGCGCCGGTCAGGCGCTCGGCTGTAAGCTCTGAATTGGCGCCGGTGACAACGTTGCCGACGCGAAAACCGCGATAGAGCTCGTTTAGCGTCGGGGCTCGAAAAGCCCGATAGGCGGAACCGACCAGGGAGACATTGCTTGTCAGGCGGTAAAGCATTCCGAGGCGCGGGCTAACTGCGGACTCAGTACGCTCCGGAAAATTCGTGACTGTCGAGGGGCGCGGAGAAGTAAGAGGCTTCAGGGTTGAGAGCGCGTCGTAGTTGCGCCAGCGGTCAAACCTTAATGCGGCGGTCACTTGCCAGCGCGCCGTCAGCCTGATGACGTCTTCGCCGTAGACGCCTGCCGTCCTCTGGCGTCCGCCGGCGCCGAGCGCTGACGTCATGCGCCCGCCGAAGAACCCCAGCTCGTTGCTCGCCCCCCGCACTTCCCGCCCATCAAAGCCAGCCGCGAGGGTCTGTTTCATCCCCACGGGCCGGTACCACTGGATCCCGACGCCTGTCTGCTGCGCGGGCACGCGCTGGGACCTGACCAGCGATTCGCTGTTGCGATCGTCGGCCACCGAGGAGAAGGTTTGATCAAAAACTTCCGGCCCGCCATAGCCGCGGAAGCTGAATGCGCCGGCGCGCGCGGATACCCAGTCTGCGCCAATGGCAAGCTGCCGCGTGTGGGTGCGGTTGTAGGTCAGCGGCGTTCCATTGGCCCGTACCTCCCGGAAATAGGTGGCGGTGGCGAATACTCTTCCGTTTTCACCCAGTTTTCTTTCGAGCGTTGCATCGCCCACTTCATGTTCGGAGTTGGCCGGCGTGTCAACCGCGCCTCGATCCTGCTGGTTGATGAGAATGTAGCCATCGGTGTTAAACGCCTCGCCGTCAAGATCCAGGGCCCAAGGGCCGTGACGAATGCTCGACCAGAATGAGCCGGTTGGAGTGTTTTCGTTTCCGTACGAGGTGTCGAGCGAAAACTCGGACGTGGTTGCTTTGCGTGTCAGAATATTGATGACGCCGCCCATCGCTTGCGAGCCGTAAAGGTCTGAGACGCCTCCCCGCACGACTTCCAGCCGTCCCACTGCCTCGCGGGGAACGCGGTCCCAGTAGACCCAGCCGCCAAAGGGATCGTTCAGCGGTATGCCGTCCTCGAGGACGAGAGCGCGGCTGGCTCCGCTGGCTCCGACGCCACGAAGTGAGACGCCCTGCGCAGTTGGATTGGCCACGCGGCTCCCTGTGCGGCGGAAGAGGGTGAAGCCCGGCACCTGCTGGAGCACGCCGTCCAGGGTGAGGGCAGGCGTGGCGGCGACTTCCTGGCGCGTCAGGACGCGAACGTCGGCGGTGGTTTGGCTCAAGGGGGTCTGCATCCTCGTTGCCGTTACGGTCACCTCCTGGGCCAGGGGAGCCGGGCTGAGAACGATTTCCAGGGAAACAACTTGCTCGCCTCTCCCCGTTTTCCATTCTTTTTCTATTGGGGCAAACCCGTTCGCGCTTACTGTCAGCCGGCCGCCTGGAGCCGGAACGCCAGCGAAATCGAATCGCCCATCGGTCCCAGTTGGTTGGTCTGCCTCGTAACCGCCTGTACGTAGAACAACTTGTGCTCCCGCGACGACCGCTCCACTCGGGTCTCTAACTATACCCTCGACTTGATAGAGACGACCCGCCGTTTGCGGGCGTGGCGCTGCTGCCGTCGGCGCTGCAAATGTGATCAGAGCAAGGCAGGCGATGCAGGAGTATCGGTGTGCAATTTTCATCGTGTTGCCCATTCGTTCGCGAACCTGCATTTAGAAAAGAGGCCTCGGACTTATGGCCTTCGCCCGAAAGCAATCTTCCAACTCACGTCGGCAGAAGTTCAAATTAACTAGACTAATGCGGCTGCGGTCCGGGGGCAAGCTATTATCGTGCGCTCGAAGGAAGGGAACGAGGGAGGGCGCTACAGAGAAGCCTTGCTTTCGTCAGGCGGGTACGAGCAGATTTTCGGCAAATGGCCATTCGCGGTCAAACCACTGCCCGGCGCAGTGGAAACCGGCGCGACGGCCCATCTCGATGACTTCCTCGGCGGCGTATTTGTGTGAGCTTTCGGTCCAGATGGTTTCATCATTTTCAATGACTACGGTAAGCCCGGCTTTTGCAACGGCAGCCGTCTGTCGAGTGGTGGAGCGGAGATGCATCTCAATGCGGCGCTCCTGTTGATTCCACCGCGCAAGGTGGCGGAAATTCGCCAGGTTGAAATCACCGTCAAGCTCTCGATTGATTCGTGCCAGCAGATTGAGATTGAAGGCCGCGGTCACGCCGAGCGGATCGTCATATGCCTCGAGCAACTGCTCCGTAGGTTTTTCCAGATCGGTGCCCAGCAGAAGCGCATCGCCTGTAATCAGGGTTTCGCGGATTTTCTCAAGAAATTCTTCCCCCGGCTTCCGGTCGAAATTGCCGATGGAGCTTCCCAGGAAAAGCACTAGCAGGTGCTGGCCGGGTTCGCGCAGGGCGGCGGCACGACGGAGTCCATCCAGATAGCCGGTTTCAAACCCCAGCACGCTGACCGAATCCAGTTGATTCATTTCCCGTTCGCACATTGCGAGAGCGGTGTGGGAAAGCTCAATGGGGTGGTAGAGAGTGGGCTGGCGGCGGGCGAGAGTTTCCAGAATCAAGCGGGTCTTTCTGCCGCTGCCGCTGCCTAATTCCGCCACAACCACTGGACCGGGGACCTGGGCCGTGATTTCTTCCGCATGCCGGCGCAGGATGCGCTCGCCCGCCCGCGTCAGGCCGTACTCAGGCAGCAGGCTGATGACTTCAAACAGAGCAGAACCGATCGCGTCGTAAAAGTATTTGGAAGGAAGCTCCTTCTGCCCCGCCCTTTCGAGACCCGCGCGGACATCTTCCGCAAACTGGCGCGTAAAGTCGAGTGCGGGCTGATCAATCGCGGCCTGTGGCATGTCGGACCCCTTATCCGATTTCACGAGCTGACGCAGCGGAACCCGGAATAGACGTATTGGTAATGCGGCTGAAACCAGTTGCGGAATGAGCGGCGCAGCATGCAGGCGGCCGTCCGGGACGAGCCGCCCTTCATCACATAATGTTTGCCGTCAAAAAAATTGGCGGAATAACCGCGGTAAAAAGGAAAAGGTTCAAAACCTTCGAACGGTTCAAAGATCGTAGAAGTCCATTCCCAACCGTTGCCGATCAGGCCTGCCACGCCAAAAGAACTGCGGCCGGCGGGATGCGCCTGCACCGGCGTCGGGTCCCAGTTCCAAAAATCAAAATTCCCGCGATTCTTCTCCGGCGTGCTGGATCCCCAGGGGTAGTCTGCTTCGTCTCCGTGCCGGGTGCCATATGCCGCGCGATGGAACTGTGCTTCCGTGGGCAATTGTTTACCTGCCCAGCGCGCATAGGCCCGGGCTTCCTCATGGCTAACGTAGACAGGCCAGTCGAGAGGGAGCGGAACTTCGTAGAACATTGTGCGACAATTCCACGATCGCCTGTAAGGGACCCAGAAGCTGGGATGGGTTATGCCCTCGCGTTGGATCCATTCCCAGCCGGAATCGCTCCACAGGCTTCTGGTTTCGTAACCGCCTTCGCGATGGAACTTCAAAAACTCTCCGTTAGTCACCTTATATTCATCGATCGAGAATGCCGGAACTTTGACCGCATTCAATTCGAACTCATTGTCCCATCCAAAGCCGCTGCCTGATCTGGGCAAGCCTAACGTTGCTGTCCCTGGAGGGATTTCAATCATCCTGCCGGCATTAATCGGCGCCGCGGGAACGTTGGCGGCAGGCCGGCTCACCGTGCGGCGGAGGGGTAACTGGTGAAGCATGTAGGCAAGCGTCTCGGCGTGCATCAAGCGATGCTCGATCGCGACACTGACATAGACACCAAATTGTGAGAGCCCGTTGTGGTTGTCCATCAGGCGTTCATTTTTTAGCCGTGAGTCCAATTCCTGGCGAACGCGGCTGTTGTATTCATGAACTTCTTCAAGCGACGGCCAGTCTGATGGCTGGTCATTGGGCAGGCCGCCACCAACCGGATCAATGCCGAAGGCGAACAACCTATCGAATTCAGGATGAAACGCCTTCAGCCCATAACCATAGCTGCCAAGGAGGTTCCAATCGAAGGCTTCGATATGCCCCACGTAGAAAACGATGCGATGCCGTTCGGGAATCGGACGGTCGTAGATCGCATCTGGCAAAGGTATTTCGAAGAGCTTATCGGTCGCGGACCGGGCTTCAGCAAGCCTGGCAAGAAGCCGCGGGGATGAAGATACGTTCTGTTGAGTTTCGACCAATGTCGCTTGCGCCCCTTGCCTAACGTTAGATGAAACTCTGCCTCTCAGGTTGCAAATTTATTATCTTTGGGAAACCGTCCGGCACTCCTATGATAATAACCGGATGAAACTCAGGAATGAGCATTTTGTAAAATCGCCGGCTCGGCAACTTCCCCCTGAGTGGAGTTTTCTTCCATGCAGCAGCAGGTATCCCCGATGATCGAGTTCCGCAACGTACGCTACCAGAGGGACGGGCAGCGCGATGTGCTCTCCGATTTGAACCTGAAAGTTGAGGCCGGGGAGACGATGGTACTGCTCGGCCGCAGTGGATGCGGCAAGACAACCACGCTGAAGATGATCAACCGCCTGCTGGTCCCTTCCGGCGGCGAGGTCCTGGTCGAGGGAAGGTCCGTATTGGACTGGGACCCCATCCGGCTGCGGCGGGGAATCGGATACGTCATACAGGAAGTCGGCCTGCTTCCCCATTTCACCGTCGAACGCAACATCGGCCTTATACCGCAATTGGAAGGCTGGGCCGAGGAAAAAAGGCTACGGCGTGTAGAAGAGCTTCTCGAAATGGTTGCGCTCGATCCCGGCACATTCCGCGGTCGTTATCCCCGCGAACTTTCCGGGGGCCAGCGGCAGCGCGTGGGAGTTGCAAGGGCTCTAGCTGCGGACCCGCCGATTCTTCTGATGGACGAGCCGTTCGGCGCGCTCGATCCTCTCACTCGGGCCGAGATTCAGAAGGAGTTTCTTGCCTTGCAGGAACGCTTGCGCAAGACCATCGTTTTTGTAACGCACGACATTCATGAGGCGCTGACGGTAGGCACGCGCATCGCTCTGCTTGAGGCCGGCAAACTGGCGGGAATCTACTCACGAACCGACTTCCTCCATTCTGAGGATCCCACGGCCAAGGCCTATCTCAGCGTATTACACGTCGCAGGGGCTGCAGTCCGCACGTGAATCCCAAACAGCCGGAACGAAGGGGAGTTCATCATGAGCCTGTTGGAATTTTTCATTAGGAATCGCGCTGAAATCTGGACGCTGACGCTCGAGCACTGCTGGCTGGTTGGAATTTCGATGCTGCTGGCAGTTGCGATTGGCGTTCCATTGGGAATCCTCATCACCCGACGCGCGTCGTTCAACAAGCCTGTATTGGGAGGCGCCAACATCATTCAGACGATTCCCAGTCTGGCATTGTTCGGCTTTCTGCTGCCGGTGCCGTGGCTGGGCGCGCGAGCTGACCGGCTGGCCATCGCCGCCCTCGCCGGGTACGCGCTGCTGCCGGTCATTCGCAACACTTACACCGGCATCCTGGGAGTCGATCCGAGTGTGCGCGAGGCTGCACGCGGCATGGGCTTGACGGACCGGCAACTGCTGTGGCACGTTGAACTGCCCCTCGCCCTGGGCGTGATCCTTGCCGGAATCCGCGTGGCCACGGTGATCACGGTGGGTATAGCGACCATTGCCGCGGCAATCGGCGCCGGCGGACTGGGCGAGTTCATCTTCCGGGGACTGGCGATGGTGGATAATCGCGTGATTCTGGCTGGGGCCATTCCGGCGGCGCTGATGGCCCTTGCGGCTGATTTCCTGCTGGGCTGGGCTGGGCGTCGCCTGGTTCCGGGGGCGAGCTCGTGAAAAAAGTATTGTGGACAATCCCGCTGGTCGCAATTCTCTGCGCCTGCGGACCCTCGCGCAGCCAGGTGATCGTGGTCGGCTCCAAGAACTTCACCGAGCAGGTTATCCTGGGCGAGATGCTGGCGCAGTACCTCCAAAAGCAAACGGGGCTTCAGGTGGAACGCCGCTTCTACCTGGGCGGGACCTACATCTGCCAGCAGGCCCTGCTCGCCGGGCGTATTGATGTTTATGTTGAGTACACCGGGACCGCGCTGACCGCTATTCTGAAGCAGCCTGTCGAGCACAATGCGGAGAACGTTTACAACACAGTCAGACAGTTGTACGCCTCGCGTTTTAATCTCAGCGTGACGCCCCCTCTGGGATTTGACGACACGTTCGTCCTGGTGGTCAGGGGCGAGACGGCGAGAAACGATCGTATCCGGACCATTTCAGGGGCCGTGCCGTATGCCCGCCATTGGCGGCCGGGATTCGGGTATGAGTTTATGGAAAGAGAGGATGGCTATGCAGGTCTGGTCAAAGCCTATGGCCTGAAGTTTGGAGCGCCGCCCAGAATCATGGACCTGGGATTATTGTACCGCGCTCTTCTCGACCGGCAGGTGGATGTGGTGGCGGGGAACTCCACCGACGCCCAGCTTGAAGCACGCGACTTCGTCGTGCTGCAAGACAACAAGCACTATTTCCCGCCCTATCAGGCTGTCCCGATAGTTCGTACCCAGACGCTGTCCCTGCACCCTGCCGTTTACGGCGCGCTGCAGCAACTGGCCGGCAAAATTTCAGATGCTGATATGCGGCAGTTGAACTACCAAGTCACCGCAGAACATCGCGACGTTGGGCAAGCCGTGCAGGAGTTTCTGCGCGGCAGGCATCTGGATGAATGATGGAATTCGTTCCGGCTTCCGATTTTGTCCTGGACCGAGGGATCCCTTCGTTGCTAAAGCATGTACTGAACGTCTGAAGTTTGGGTAGGGTAGGAGAAAATTGCCTCCTTCAGGGCAGTCGCCTTCATCTGTTCCCTGATTGCCAGGGCAAAAAAATTGATGGTTTCCTCCGCGTGCGGGCCGAGCAGGTGCGCGCCCAGGATGCGGTCGGTCGACTCTTCAACCAGCACCTTGAAGCCGGAACAGGTTTCTGCAATCCGCCGGGAAGAAAACCAGCCACTGGTGTCGGCATGGTGGACCTTGAATTTCAATCCCTGCTCGCGCGCGGCCTTTTCGGAAAGCCCCACGGACGCAATGGGCGGCGTCGTGAACGCGACTGTCGGTATCCCGCGATAGTCCGGCGTAAGATGATTGCCCTCCAGCAGATTCACGGCAACAATGCCGCCCTCGTAGCCAGCCACCGGGGTCAATGGCAGCCCGCCGCTTGCTGCGGCATCGCCCGCCGCGTAGACCTTTGGGTGCGAGACACTCTGCAAATACTCGTTAACCATGACCCCTTTTGCTCCGGTCTCCACGCCGGCCGCCGCAAGATTCAGGTCATCAATTTCCGGTATGCGTCCCGCCCCGTGAACCACCATATCTGTCTCGAAGACCAGCCGTTTCTTCTGCTGCCTGGCCATCACCTTGAGGCCCCCGCCTGAGGTCTCGACCGCCTCCGCAGCGGTTTGGAAATAAAGCTCGACGCCAATGCTGCGCGTTCTCTCAGTCAGTTGAGCGGTGAGCTCCGGATCAAATCCAGGAAGAATCCGTTCACCCTTGTGCAGGATTGTGGTGCGCACCCCGGCGCGCGCCAGCACATGGGCGAATTCCATGGAAATATAGCCACCGCCGATCAGCACAGCGCGCTGGGGAAGCCCGTCGAGGTTGAGAAACTGATCGCTGGTGGTCAGATGTTCTTCGCCTGGAATTCCCAGCGTCATCGGCTTCGAGCCGGCGGCAACCAGAGCATACCTCCCCTCGAGATTTTCGTTTCCCACCTGAACTTTCAAGGGGCCTGTGAATCGAGCGCGGCCGTGGAACGTTTTGATGCCCTCTTTTGAGAAGCCCTTTTCGCGCTCTTCGGGCACCGGGTCCGTAAAGGTCCGTTTGAACCGCATCAGGGCGGGCCAGTCGATCCGGGATTCACCTTGCAGTATCCCTTTGCCTTTCAGCCTCTCGAGCGAATCGATTGCCTCCGCTGCGCCAACAAGGACCTTTTTGGGATTGCAGCCTCGCAAAGCGCAAGTCCCGCCGAAAGGGCGCGAATCGATGACGGCCACCTCCCAGCCTTTCGCACGGCAGGCCGAGGCCACAGTCGAGGCGGCAGTTCCGGTCCCAATCACGATCAGGTCGAAACGTTGAGCCATAGCCCGCCTCCTGCTTGGTTGATTTCTCTGCTTCGTACTGATGCCTGGCAGCCCTAAAGGATTCGAGCCGGGGCGGCAGCACGGCCACCCGGCGATTCGGCCTCGGACGAGAAACCCAGCGTTCCTTACAGGGCAAACAGCAGGCTGGCGGGATCTTCAACCAGCCCCTTCACGCGGACGAGGAACTGCACCGCTTCCATGCCATCGACGATGCGGTGATCGTAACTGAGAGCAATGTACATCATGGGCCGGATTTCAACCTTGCCTTCGACAGGCACGGCCCGGTTTTCGATCTTGTGAAGCCCCAGGATTCCCACCTGCGGCGGGTTCAGGATGGGGGTACTCAGCAGCGAGCCATACACACCGCCGTTTGAGATAGTGAATGTTCCGCCGCGCAGTTCTTCGAGCGTCATCTCGCCGGAAGAGGCTTTGCGGGCGAATTCCTTAATGGCCGTTTCGATTTCGGCGAAACTCAGTTGGTCCGCATCGCGAAGCACGGGAACCACCAACCCCTCAGATGCGCCGACAGCCACGCCGATGTCGTAGTAACGCTTGAGGACCATTTCGGTCCCCTGGACCTCGGCGTTTAGGTGGGGAAACTGACGAAGGGCGCCGATGGAGGCTTTGACGAAGAACGACGCAATCCCCAGGCTGACTCCGTGCTGGCGTTTGAAGTTTTCCTTCCAGCGCCCCCGCAGTTGCATGACTTCCGTCATGTCCACTTCATTGAATGTCGTCAGCATGGCGGCGGAGTGCTGCGCTTCCACCAGGCGGCGCGCAATCGTCTGCCTGCGGCGTGACATTCGGACGCGTTCTTCCAACCGTGGCCGTCCTGCCGGCGCTTCAGGAACAAGCTGGGGTGCGGGCCCGCTGGCCGAGGCAGGCGTTTCCGCCTTCGGCGCCGTCGCGGTCCCGGTGTCGCGGGCCTGAAGGAAACTTTCGACATCGCGCTTTTGGATGCGGCCTGCCGCATCGATGGGGCGCACCCGCGAGAGGTCCACTCCGTGCTCTTCGGCAATGCGCCGGGCCAGAGGTGTCACGACTCTTTTGGGTGCGGCTTGCGCCGCTTCTTCTTGGGCTTCCCGCCTGGAGGCGACGGCTGTGCCGGCTTCTGGCCTGTCTTCCACTGCTTTGGAAGTTACCTTTTCGGAAGGCTGGGCTTCATCAACCTTTGCGGGAGCGGCTTCTTCAGCGGGGGCTTCCTCGATCACTCCCAGCAGGTCGCCGATCTTAACGTCCTCGCCTTCTTTTCTTTCGATACGCGCCAGGACGCCGGCCCGCTCGGCCCCGACTTCCAGGTCAACTTTCTCGGTCTCGAGCTCGACCAGGACATCGCCGACGGCCACGTGGTCTCCCTGCTTCTTTCTCCACTGTCCAACCGTGGCTTCCACAACGGATTCACCCAGTTCGGGCACGACTATTTTGGTCGGCACGATCTCTCCTTCCTGAATCTTCTGCGATGTCTTCCACAAGGACCATGTCTTCTTCCTGTTCGGCCAGTTGAATACTGAAGGCCTTCTGCACGATGGCCTCCTGATTCAGCGCATGCCGGGCCGTGGAGCCTTCCGCCGGGCTGGAACTTCGCGAGCGGCCAATATAGCGCAGCCGCCACCGGTTGCGGACCAGTTCACTGAGCATCGGCCGCACGAACTCCCACGCTCCCATGTTCTCAGGCTCTTCCTGGACCCACACAACCTCCTGAAGTTTCGGGTAGCGGTCGAGCACCTGCCGGACTTCGTTCGCGCGGAATGGGTAGAGCTGTTCAATCCGGCAGATCACGACGTTGGTCCGCCTTTGCCGGTACTCGCTGGTCACCAGATCGACATAAATCTTGCCGCTGCACAGCAGGAGCCGCTGGACCTCGTCCTGCCGCCCGCCAACCTCGGCGTCATCAATCACCGCCTGCCAGCTTCCTTCGGCCAGGTCGCGCGGCGAGGAAGCTACCATCGGATGGCGCAGCAGGCTTTTGGGGGTCAGGATGATGAGGGGCAGGGGATCGACTTTCAGCAGCGAAGCCTGCCGCCGCAGCAGGTGAAAATACTGGGCCGCCGTGGTGCAGTTGGCGACTCGAAGGTTTGTTTCTGCCGCGAGTTGCAGAAAGCGTTCGGGGCGGCCGCTCGAATGGTCGGGCCCCTGGCCTTCAAATCCATGGGGGAGCAGCATGACGAGAGAGGGCGTCAGCCCCCACTTCGCTCTCGCTGTCAGCAGGAATTCGTCGATCATCACCTGTGCGCCATTGATGAAGTCGCCGTATTGCGCTTCCCAGATGACCATGCGGCTGGGTTCCTGCAGGCTGTATCCGTACTCGAACCCCACCACGGCGTTTTCGGTGAGCGGGCTGTTGTGGATTTCAAAGGCAGCCCGCGCCTGCGGCAGGGCCTGCAAAGGAGTATGCTGCCGCCCGGTCTTGACGTCGTGAAGGACGGCGTGCCGCTGGCTGAATGTCCCACGCTCAACGTCTTCGCCGGTCATGCGGATGGCCGTTCCGTCTGCGAGAATGGAGGCCAGCGCCAGTTCCTCTGCCGTCGTCCAGTCAATCGATTTTGCGTCAGGATCGTCGAGGACCTTCGCGCGGCGGCTGTGGGCGCGTTCCAGCTTGCGGTGAAGGTTGAAGCCTTCCGGCAGTTGCAGAAGACTGTCATTGAGTTCCCGCAATTTCTCAATTGATACCGCCGTTTTTGCGCGAAGGGCCGCGCCGGCGGGAGGCGGCTCCGGCGGCTCTTCGGCCAGCTCATCCGCGGGCTTCAGCGACTCCAGGGCCTTCTGGAGGTTTTCCATGCAACATTGGACGAGTTCCTCCGGCCGTCCTTTGCCTACGATTCCGCGTTGGACAAGGGTCGCCGCCCACTTTTCGCGGACCGTAGGCTGCGCGGCAATTTTTTCATACAGGAGCGGCTGAGTGAAGCCCGGCTCATCACCTTCGTTATGCCCGAAGCGCCGGTAGCCGACCAGATCGATCACAATATCCTTGCCGAATTTTGCGCGATAGGCGAAAGCCAGTCGCGCTACCTCAATGCACGCCAAGGGATCGTCAGCGTTCACGTGCACCAGCGGGATCTTGAAGCCGCGAGCCAGGCCGCTGGCATAATACGAGCTGCGATAATCTACCACCGCCGTGGTGTATCCCAACTGGTTGTCCGCAATAACATGGATGGTGCCGCCGGTGCTGTATCCCGGCAACCGATAGAAGTTGAGAGTTTCGGCCACTACACCCTGTCCGGAAAACGCCGCGTCGCCGTGGATCAGGATCGGCAGGGTCCGCGTGGGATCAAATTGAGGCGGACCTTTTCTATCGACCACGGTTCCGGCAGCCCGCGCCATCCCCTCGACGACTGGATTCACCGCCTCCAGGTGGCTGGGATTGGGCGGCATGGTGATGACGAGGCCCACTTCCTGCCCGCCCTTGATTGCGCGCTGTGCGCCCAAATGGTATTTCACGTCGCCGGTCCAGCCGAGGTCTTCACGGAAGTTTCGCGCCTGCACCGGGTCCTTGAAGATGGCCAGGATTTCCGGATAAGGTTTTTTAAGGATGTGAGCCAGCACGTTCAGCCGAGCGCGGTGAGCCATGCCGATCAGGACATTGCGAACGTTGGCCTCAGCCGCGCCCCCTACCAGCTCATCCAGGATCGGAATCAGCATATCCAGGCCTTCCATCGAAAAGCGGGTCTTGCCCGGAAAGGTGCGGTGCAGAAAATGCTCAAAGACTTCCACCTGCGTCAATCGCTCCAGCAGCGATTCGGCGTCCACAGGATCGTTGGGATCACGGAAACGGCGCGACTCGGCGGCCTCATGGAGCCAATGCCTCTCCTCCGGGTCGCGCAGGTGTCCATAGTCGTATCCGGTGGAGGAACTGTACACTTCGCGCAACGCCTGGATCACTTCCAATGCATTGTCTTTCCCCGCGGCGATGGGACCCACAATCAGGCCGGCGGGAAGTCTGCGCAAATCGTCCTCGCTGACTCCGTGCGACTGCGGGAGCAGGGAATAATCGCCACGAGGTCCACTGCCCAGCGGATCGAGGGCCGCGTCCATGTGCCCGAACTTCCTGATGGATTCCGCCAGGTTGACCGTGCCGACGATTTTTTCAATCTGGCTGGCTGGGAGCGCTTCTGGAGCCACCTGGAATTCTTCAGGCGGATGCCAGTTCTCAAAAAATGCTCGCGTGGCTGCATCAACTGAATTGGGATTGGAAAGGTATCTTTCGTATAACTCCAGAACGTATCCGAGATTAACTCCCTGAAAATCAGTTCGACTGTTCATCGCGCCACCCTGGACCAGAACCGCCCCGCCAGGTTGCCCCGCGTTCAGACGTTCTCGGCAAACTTGACCACACGCTGCAGAGACGCCGTGTTGGAGTAGCCAAGCGGCGCTGGCCGGCAACCAATAGATTAACACTGCAAGTCACGGACTGCACAGCAACAGGAGCCGACACTGCACGGTGCAGAATTTCGGGACCGGCGCAGTCTTGCATTGCGCTGCCTGACGCGAAGGTTTACATTCCTTAAACTGGACTCCTGGTTTCGAACCCTTCAGAATGAGGTGATTTTCGAATGACCATTACTGAAGTTGTTGCCCGCGACATCCGCTTTCCGACCTCGCGGAACCTTGACGGATCAGACGCTATGCACAAGGCTCCGGACTATTCCGCCGCCTATGTAGTGCTGAAAACCGACGGTCCCGAAGGACTGGAGGGGCATGGCCTGACCTTCACCTGCGGAAGAGGAACGGAGATCGTGGTGGCAGCGATCAATGCGCTCAAGCCATTTGTCGAGGGCAGGGAACTGGAGTCGATTACTCTTGATATGAAAACGCTGTGGCGACAGATTACCAGCGATGGCCAGTTGCGATGGATTGGGCCTGAGAAGGGCGCCATCCACCTGGCCACGGGTGCCTTGGTCAACGCGGTGTGGGACCTCTACGCCAAAGCGGAACGGAAACCCATCTGGAAACTGCTGCTCGACATGACGCCGGAGCAGCTTATCTCCACCATCGATTTCCGCTACATCACCGACGCGCTCACCCCGGAAGAATCGCTCGACATACTCCGTAGGAACCTGCCCACGCGCGCCGAGCGCGAAGCCGAAATGCTGGCGCGAGGTTTCCCGGCTTACACCACGTCAGTGGCCTGGCTTGGCTATACGGAAGATAAGCTGCGCCGGCTTTGCCGCGAGGCCGTCGCGCAGGGATGGACGCACTTCAAGATGAAAGTAGGCGCCAACCTCGATGATGACGTCCGCCGCGCCACGCTCATCCGCGAGGAAATCGGCTGGGACCGCAAGCTGATGATGGACGCCAACCAGGTTTGGGGCGTGGATGAAGCCATCGCCAACATGAAGGTGCTGGCGCAGTTCAATCCCTGGTGGATTGAAGAGCCCACCAGTCCTGACGACGTGCTGGGCCACGCCAGCATCGCCCGCGCCGTTGCTCCCATCGGCGTGGCAACCGGCGAGCAGTGCCAGAACCGCGTGATCTTCAAGCAGCTTTTCCAGAGCAAGGCGATCAGCTTCTGCCAGATTGACAGTTGCCGCGTTGGCAGCATCAATGAGATCCTGGCCATACTTCTGATGGCGGCAAAATTCGGAGTGCCGGTGTGCCCGCACGCGGGCGGCGTGGGCTTGTGCGAGTACGTGCAACACCTGGCGATCTTCGACTACATCGCCGTCGGAGCGTCGATCGAGAACCGAATCCTGGAATACGTCGATCACCTGCATGACCACTTCCTCGATCCCGTGGTGATCAAGAACGGGCGCTACATGCCGCCGGCCATTCCGGGCTACAGCATCACCATGAAGGCGGAGTCTCTTGACGAATACGAGTTCCCGAGCGGGCCTGCCTGGCGGTCGCAACGACGGGAGAACGGGAGCCGCTAATTATGAGTTCAGATCCGAGGGTGTAGTTATTACCCGCTGTGCGGGAATTGAACACAATTTCGCAAAGCCGCAGTTTTTGGAAGCTGGAATAATATATAAGTTATTGATATTAATATATTTACAAAATTCATTAATTTTTTAACAAAAGTCCCAAACGTCTCATTTTTGTGGTTGGGGCCGGTTAGTAGGCTACTAATTGAGCCTAGATCATGCACTGTCGGTTGCCGGCAGGGCCGGCGCGACCGGCCCGCTGGCGCGATTTGAAATCTCAAATTTCAGATTCCAAAGTTCAGATCTCAAACCCATGACTCATAACCCTGAACTCAGAATCATCAGAACCAGTGGTCAGTGGCCTCGCAATCTGTAACTGCGATTTCCGCCTGCTTTCATCCTTCATCCTTCCCACTTCATACTTCCTTTCGGTCGCTCAATCGAAAATCACAAATGGCGCGGTAAACGCGCCGTTACAGATTCAGGGGCTAAAGAGTCTGTGTGCGAACTCGGTTTTGCGTTGGTGCTTTGCCATTCGCGTAATGTGCGAGATGGATTTATGATTCTGGATTCAGCCCGAGATGGTCACTTGCGACTCTGGGCCGGTTCTCCGCCGGGGCTAGCCCGCTGCCTTCGGGGCCGCTCGCCACATCCGCGTGAGGTTATAAGCTGTGGTGGCCAGCGACCCTTCGGCCTGAACTTTCTCCAAGCCTCGACACCGGAATTGCCGCATCCCCCTTGCAGATGCGGCCCGACTCTGTAGCGGCGGCTTTACGCCGCCAATTCGAGAGGTGGCGAGGTAAACTCGCCGCTACAGCGTGCCCTCGTTCCCGCTCTTGGTTGCCACTAACCACTGATCACTGCCTCACTCATATCTCAGCGCCACCATGGGATCGACTTTGGCGGCGCGGCGGGCGGGGATGTAGCAGCCCGCGAGCGCCACGGCGATCAGGATGAGCGAGACGGCGGCAAACGTGAGCGGGTCGGTGGGCTTGACGCCGTAAAGCAGGCTCGACAAAAAGCGCGTCAGCGCCAGCGCGCCGGCAATGCCGACGGCAACACCGACCAGCGTCAATGCGACGCCCTGGGAGATGATGAGCCTCGTTGCATCGCGCCGCGCGGCTCCGAGCGCCATGCGAATGCCGATTTCATGGGTTCTTCTGTTGACGGAGTGGGCGACCGTGCCGTACAGCCCGATGCATGCCAGCAAGAGGGCGAATGCACCAGCAAAGGAGGAAAGACCGGCAAATAGCCGTTCCTGCAAAACTGACTCATCGATCTGTTCCCTTTCAGTCTTCACGTCCAAGATTGGCAGATGAGAATCAAGCTCACGCACGAGGCCCCGAACCGAGGGAACCAGGGCGGCTGCGCTTATATTTGTGCGTATCTCGAATTGAATGCTGCCGAGCGGTCCGGGCATTTGCGCATAGGGAATGTAAATGGTCCGGGGAGGGCTCTCATGCAGATCTGAGTCTTTGACGTCCTTGGCGATGCCCACGATCTCGAGCGTATCGTTCTGCTGCTGGTTGGCTCCAATTCTGATTCGTCGACCAATCGGATTCGCATCGCCAAAAAAGTACCGCGCCAAGCTTTCATTCACTACTGCCACTTTCGATGATCCCTCCGTATCATGTGAGTTAATGCCCCGCCCGATCAAAAGCGGAATCTCCATCGTCTCAAAGAAGCCAGGACCGACAGCGTTCCAAAAGATTTCGGGAGTCTGGCCTCGGTCCATCTTGTATCCGTCGATCGAGATCTGGTCTGTGTTGACTGCGCCGGAGGCCAAGCCCAATAGCGATAATGTGGCTGCCCTTACGCCCGGAAGCGTCTCAAGCCCTTGCTGCAATTGATCGTATAAATGGAGCAAATGTGGTCGATCGTAATTGAGCGCAGTTGGATCGACGCTGAAGAGGAGCAGGTTGTGCGTGTCAAAGCCAAGATTTTGGCTTTTGAGATTACGCAGCGTGCTCACCAGAAGACCTGCAGCTACCAACAGGACGAGAGAAACAGCAACTTGACCGATCACCATGACATTCCCAAGCCTGAGGGTTCGTTGGCCGCCGCCGATGATGCGGTCCTCAGTTTCCTTCAAACGCGGCGTCACGCTCAACTCCGTCGCACGCAGCGAAGGTGCGAGGCCAAATAGGATGCCGGTCAAAAGAGCCACCGCAACCGTAAACCCCAATACGGTTGGATCGAGCCCAACATTATGAGGAACCTGTTCTCCATTGCCGGAAAGCATCAGCAGAAGAACGCGGAGGATCCAGATCCCGAACAGCAAGCCCATGGTTCCGCCAATGCCCGCCAGCAGAACACTTTCCGTGAGTAGCTGACGGACCAAGCGTGACCGCGATGCTCCGACCGCCAAGCGGATACCGATTTCCCTCCGTCGTGTCACAGCCCGGACCAGTAACAGACTGGCCACATTAGCGCAGGCAATCAGCAGTACGAGGCCCGTCATGATTCCTAACATCAGAAGTGGCACCGAAAGCTGCTGCCTCAGACCTGCCAACCCATTCCTGGCAGGTAAGAGTATTACTTGAGGGAGGCTTTCCACCTTAGGGCTTGACTTTGGGAGAACTGCAAGCCTCTGTCCGAAGAGCAGGTTCAACCGCGCAGTTGCCTGAGGACTTGTAACTGCAGGCCGCAGCCGGCCCATGACGATCAGCCAGTACTGATCTTCGGAAGTAAACAGCGAGCGGCCAGCAGTGGGTGGTTTTCCCCAGGGCGCCAAACCAAGCCGGGGTGCGGCGGGGACCCAAACGTCCGTCAGACTCTCAGAGTCAAGGCCAAAGAAATCAGACGGCATTACGCCGATGATGGTAAAAGGCATTCCATTTAGGGCAATGGTTTTGCCAATGACGCCAGGGTTGCGGTTCAACTCGCCGGCCCAATATCGGTAGCTGATAATTGCCGTTGCTGGGGCATTGGGTTTCTCATCTTCCGCGGTAATTGGCCGGCCGAGAATGGGCGTGACACCGAGGCCTGAAAAATAGCCGCCCGTCACCATCTCCCCCGCAATCGTGCCGACGTGACCTTCAACGCTGACATTTAAATTCGGCTTCCCAGAACCCAGGGGCGCATATCCGAAGACGCTCGAGAAAGTGTCGGTTTGAGTTTGGAATTGCTCAAACAATGGGTACGAAAATGATGAGCACACCTGACCGCCGGCCGAGTCCCGAAACTTGTAGCCAACATTGCTGGCGAGGGGAAGGGTGTTCGAGCCACATGTCCAGGTGAGCACTTGAAGCTGCTCCGGGTTTTTCACTGGCAAGCCTTTCAAGGCCACGGCGTCGATCAAACTGAAAATCGCCGTGTTGGCTCCAATGCCGAGCGCCAGAGTAAGAGCCGCGACGATGGTGAATCCCGGGTTGCGGCGAAGCTGGCGAAGGCCGTAGCGGACGTCCTGGAGCAGGGTTTCGAGCCACTGGAATCCCCAGGCCGTGCGCACGTCTTCCTTGATCTGAGTGGTGTTGCCCAGGGCGCGCCGGGCGGCGTAGGCGGCTTCTTCCGGAGAGACGCCCGCGGCCTGTTGCTCTTCCGATTCCAATTCCAGATGGCTGCGCAACTCGCGCTCGAGCTCTGCCTCGCGTTGCCGCCGCTTACCCCATCGCCAGAATTTCATCTTGCACCTCGTTTGGCAGCTTTCATCTCTCAGCTATCAGCGTTCGGCAGTCAGCTCTCAGCATTCAGCACAAGCAAATCGCGAATGGCGCGGTAAACGCGCCGCTACAGCAAAGGCCGCAGGCCAGGGGCCTGCGCCACCAGAACCAAAGGCAAGAACCGCAGGCCGCAAGGGCCTGCGCTACCCGGCTACTCACTAACCACTAATCCCTAACCGCTGCCTCACTCGTACCTCAGCGCCACCATGGGATCGACTTTGGCGGCGCGGCGGGCGGGAATGTAGCAGGCCGCGAGCGCCACGGCGATCAGAATCATCGAGACGGCGACGAACGTCAGCGGGTCGGTGGGCTTGACGCCGTAGAGCAAGCTCGTCAGGAATCGCGTCAGCGCCAGCGCTCCGGCGATGCCGACGGCAATGCCGATCACCGCCAGCTTGAGTCCATGTCCGATCACCATCCTCAACACTTGACCCTTCTGCGCTCCGAGGGCCATGCGAATGCCGATCTCGTGGGTACGCTGGGTCACCGAGAACGCCATCACACCGTAGATCCCAACCGTTGCCAGCGCAAGGGCAATGAGGGCGAAAATCCCCAGCAGAAGCAGGTTAAAGCGCCGCGGGGCCAGCGACTCCGACAGGACCTGTTGGAGCGCGGCCACGTGATAGAGCGGCTGGTCGGGATCGATGTCCCTGACCTGGGCGCGCACCGCGGAGACGATGCTGTCCGGCTCAGCGGTGGTGCGGACGGCGAGTTGCATGGAGTCGTCCGGCGATTGGAGATAGGGCACGTAAAACTCGGCCTCGGTGTCCTGGCTCAAGCCTTCGTGGCGGGTGTTGCCTACTACGCCGACCACGATCAGATTATCGCCGAAGAGCGGGAACTGTTTGCCGATGGGGTCCTCTGACGGCCAAAGGTGGCGCGCCAAGGTCTCGTTCACCACCGCAACTTTCAGCGCCTGCTCGTTGTCGTGGCCGGTGAAGGTGCGGCCTTTAAGCACCGGAATGCCAAGCGTGTAGAAGTACCCCGGGCTCACCTTGAGCCGCGATATCATCACCCTTGTGGAACTCGAGAGCGCCACCCTCGGCAGAAGACGGTTGAGGGGCATCATCAGGAAGGTTTGATATGGACTGAGCGGCAGAGAATCAGCGAGGGCCGCAGAGCGAACGCCCGGCAAAGACTCGACGCGGCGCAGGACTTGCGAGAAGAACTCCGATTTCTGCCGGGGCGCCGGGTATTGCGCGTCCGTAAGGCTGAGGTCCATGGTCAGAACGTGTTCCGGCACGAAGCCTGGGCTGACCTGGAGGACGCGATAGAAGCTCTTGATGAGCAGGCCGGCGCCGATCAGTAGTACCAGCGCGAGGGAAAGTTCAGCCACGGCCAGTGCTCCTCGAAGCCACCCGCGGCGGCCGCCGGAGCTTGCCACCTGAGCGCTTTCCTTGAGCCCTTCGGCAAGGTCAGAACGCGTGAGGGTAACGGCAGGCGCAAGACCGAAAAGGATTCCAGTGAAAATCGAGGCGGCCAGCGCAAAAAGCAGAACGTTGCCATCCACTTTGGGCGCCGCCACCGCCAGGATGCCGCCTCCGGGGCCCGCCGGGATGAGGCGCGCCATGGCATCGACGCTCCAGGCCGCAAGCAGCAATCCCGCCACGCCACCGGCCACCGCCAGTGTCACACTCTCCACCAGGAGCTGCCGGACCAGGCGCCAGCGCCCCGCGCCGAGGGCGGCCCGCATCGCCACTTCCCGCGTCCGGGCTGAGGCGCGCGTCAGCATCAAGTTGGCGACGTTGGCGCAAGCGATCAGCAAGACCAGGCCGACTGCCCCGAGCAAGGTCAGCATGGCCGGGCGCAGGTTCCCCGCCAGGTGTTCGGCGAGTGGCACCACTTTGAGCTCGCTGGCCGGCGGGGCCGTGCGGCCACTCGCAGCCGCCTCCGGGCGACCTGAAGTGTCGTAGCGCAATCGGCCACCGGGACCGCCGGGCCCTGGATTCCGCATTGCGCGATCCCGCCGAGCGGGACCGCCTTCGCCCCCGGCCAGCATGGGTTCGCCGGACGGCTGCGCTCGTTGCCGGATTTCATCCAGGTCGGCCCGGGCGGCAGCGAGCGAGACGCCGGGCTTCAACCGGCCGATAATCCGAACCAGTCTTTGGGACTGAGTGCGAAGCCGCTCACCGGCCTGATTGAGAGCCAGCGGCAGCAGGATCTGGGCATCCGAATCCCCCGGGAAACGGAAGCTCGCCGGCATCACGCCCACCACGGTGTAGGGTGCGGTGTCGAGGTTGACCGTCTGGCCCAGCACGTGAGCGTCGGAGCCAAAATACTGCTGCCAGAAGGAGTGCATCAGGACCACCACGTGAGGCCCGTTCGGCTGGTCCTCATTCCCGGTGAAGGCCCGCCCGAGTTGTGGCTCCACGCCCAGAGTGGCGAAGAAGCTGGCGCTTACCTCCGCGCCCTGGACCCGTGCTGGCGTGCCACGGCCGGTGAGATTGAAGTCGGCGGACCCGCCGCCCCCGGAGCCCTCCGCCCTGGCTCCCCTGTCGTAGGCGGCGATCCGGTCCAAAGTGTGGCTCTGATCTTTCCAATCGACGAAGTCTCCGCCAGTCGCGATTTCGGCCTTAAACGCCGGAATCGATTCGGCAATCCACACCAGCCGGTCGCTGTGCGGATAGGGCAGCGGCCGCAGCACCACGGCGTTCACAACACTAAATATGGCAGTGTTTGCGCCGATGCCGAGCGCCAGAGTAAGAACCGCGACGATCGTGAAGCCCGGGTTGCGGCGGAGCTGGCGGAGGCCGTAGCGAAGGTCCTGGAGCAGGGTTTCGAGCCACTGGAAGCCCCAGGCCGAGCGCACGTCTTCCTTGATCTGCGTGGTATTGCCCAGGGCGCGGCGGGCGGCGTAGGCGGCTTCTTCGGGAGAGACGCCGGCTTCCTGCTGCTCTTCCGCTTCCAGATCCAGATGGCCGCGCAGCTCGCGCTCAAGCTCCGCCTCGCGCTGCCGCCGCTCGCCCCATCGCCAGAATTTCATGTCGCACCTCGTTTGCTGCCGCTTCCGGTGTAGCGCGGACCTGCGATTTTGAGGTCCGCGGTTCGTTCGTCAGCTATCAGCATTCAGCCTTCAGCAAAACTCGCAGACCGCAACCCCGGCGGTCGCGCTACGGGCTCGCTGGCGCGATTTGAAATCTCAAATTTCAGATTCCAAATTTCAGACCCGAAGCCCATAACTCAGGACCCTGACCTCAGAACCATGAGAACCATGAGAACCATGAGAACCAGTGGTCAGTGGCTAGTGCTTCGTGACCAGCCGGGCCGCGAAATCTCAAATTTCAGATTGCAGATCCCATAACCCAGAACTCAGAACCCAAAAACACAAAAGCCATTCGTAACTCGTAATTTGTAATTGTGGTTTCCGCCTGCTTTCATCCTTTACACTTCATACTTCCTTTCGGTCGCTCAATCACCCAATCGCTCAATCGAAAATCACAAATGGCGCGGTAAACGCGCCGCTACAGCAAAGCCCGCAGGCCAGGGGCCTGCGCCACCGAAACCCAAAGGCAAGAACCGCAGGCCACAAGGGCCTGCGCTACTACTCATATCGCAGCGCCACCATGGGATCGACCTTGGCGGCGCGGCGGGCGGGGATGTAACAGGCCGCGAGCGCAATGGCAATCAGAATCAGCGAGACGGCGATGAACGTGAGGGGGTCGGTGGGCTTGATGCCATAGAGCATGCCCGACAGGAAACGCGTCAATGCGAGCGCGCCTGCAACGCCGAAAACCAAACCGATCAGTATCAGCCTAAGCCCCTGCGCAACGACCATTACGAACACATCTTTTTTCTGGGCGCCCAGTGCCATCCGAACACCGATCTCTCCGGTTCGCCCCGCTACGGTATACGCAAGCAAACCATAAACCCCAAGGGCTGCAAGGAGGAGGGCTACCCCGCCGAAAAATCCCGCGAGTTTCGCCATCAAGATTTCGGTGCGGATGGAGTCTTCCACCTGAGCAGTGAACGGCCGGGCCTTTACCGGAGCTCCCGGCAACAATCTGCGGGCGACACCCTCGACAGCGGCGGAAACCGCGCTGAGAGACCCGCGCGCGTGAATCTCGAAAGTTCCAAACGCCACGCGGCCCGGCGGTTGCTGGAAGAACGGAACAAAGACGCACGGCCTCGTCGGCTGGCTCAACAGGTAGGGTACGAAATTTGCCGTCACGCCGACGATTTCCATATTCTGCCAAAACGGCGACTCGGCCACGGAGACGCGACGGCCAAGAGGTAGCCCGTTCGGCATGAACCGTCGCACAAATTCCTGATTGACGATCGCCACCGGCGGGGCGCCAACGTCGTCGCGAAGCTTGAAGTCGCGGCCGGCGACGAACGGAATTCGTAAAGCTTCAAAAAATCCGGGAGAAACGGCAAAGAATGCGGGGTTCTCGCCACTCTCTGGCCGCCCGTCTACGAGCACGTCTTGCGACCAGTATCCTCCGGAGATGGGCGTGTAGTTCGAGACACTCACTGCCTCCACTCCATTTAATTGGGAAAT
The DNA here is from genome assembly GCA_035712365.1 of Terriglobia bacterium. Classification (NCBI taxonomy): domain Bacteria; kingdom Pseudomonadati; phylum Acidobacteriota; class Terriglobia; species Terriglobia bacterium. Next base: position 179,238 of record DASTAW010000015.1, on the reverse strand, counting down.
CTCTTCCAGGCCATCGCGGAGGACAGAGTAGACCGCTTTGTCACCTTGCGGGCCGACGGCCCGAAGAGCATTACGAGCGTTTACATCCAACAACAGTACTCCTTCGTCCTGGAAACCGGGATCGATCGCCTGAAGTTTTTGTAGGGTGCGAATGAAGAGTCCGGCGCCGATGAGGAGCAGAAGGGACCACGCCACCTGGACGGCGACGAGCATGGGAACAAGCCCGGCACCTTTTTGGGGAGACGACTGCCCGCCGCCTTTCAAGGCCAGCGCCGGAGCAATCGAGCCCGCCCGAAGCGCCGGCGCCACCGCAAACAATAACCCCGTGAGAATCGTGACACCCATCATGAAAACCAACACCTGCCCGTCCAGACCCACGGGAAGAAGGATAGGATAGGACGCGTTCGATGCGAGCCGCAACAGGAGCGCGCCGCCGATTCGCGCGACCAGTAATCCAGCGGCCGCGCCCATCACCGCTAAAAGAAGGCCCTCAGAGAGAAACTGGCGAATGATGCGTCCTCGGCCGGCTCCCACGGCGTGTCGCACTGCAATTTCATGGCGGCGCGCCGTCGAGCGAGCCAGCAACAGGTTGGCGACATTGGCGCAGGCCACCAGCAACACCAGGCCGGACAGCGCCATGAGGACGTAGAGTGGCTTCGCATACTGATTTCTGAGGGGCGTCCAACCTGTGCCGCCTGGCTCAACGTCGAGGGATGACGCGAGCATGGCCTGGAGGCGCTTAGGCGGCGTCTTCGGAGTGACAGAGACCGCGGCCATTGGCGGCCAGATAACATGGAGGCGGGCGCGAATCTGATCAGGCGTGAGATCATGCGCGGGCCGTGCCACAACGCGGATGAAGTAGTTGCCCGCTTCAAGCAATCCTGCGTCGTAGGGATTCAGTTGCCTTTTGGCCTCAAAGGCCATCGTCAGATCGGCAACCGCGCCAACATCCGCACCAGTAAATCCTGGCGGCTCTACACCCACGATGGTCACCGGATGGCGTTCCACGATCAATGTCGAACCAACTGCTCGCGGGTCGCGATGAAAATTTCGTTCCCAATAGCCGCTGCTGATGACGGCGACGAGCGGAGCTCCGGGCTGGTCGTCTGCAGGGGCCAGCAACCGCCCCGCGGCAGGCTTCAACTCCAGCGCAGGAAAGAAGCCTCCGCTTACCCATTCGCCGGGAGTCTGGACGGTCATGCCGCGCAGCCCGACGTTAAAGGGGTTGGCGCAGAATCCGCCCAGATTTCGAAAAACGTCCTTCCGTTCCGAAAGCGCCCGAATGATGGGATAAGAGAAGCTATCGCTCTTTATGCCGTTTACCGTAATGTCAACTTGCAACAGTTCCTGTGGATTCGGCACGGGAAGCGAGCGCAGTAGTAGCGCCTGGATGACGCTGAAAATGGCGGCGTTCGCTCCAATGCCGAAGGCAAGAGTGATGACAGCGACGGCCGTAAAGCCCGGATTGCGGCGAAGCTGGCGGAGGCCGTAGCGCAAGTCCTGGAGCAGGGTTTCGAACCACTGGAACCCCCAGGCCGTGCGCACGTCCTCCTTGATCTGCGTGGTGTTGCCCAGGGCGCGGCGAGCGGCGTAGGCGGCTTCTTGGGGAGACACGCCCGCGGACTGCTGCTCTTCGGCTTCGAGCTCCAGATGGCCGCGCAGCTCGCGCTCAAGGTCTGACTCGCGTTGCCGCCGTCCTCCCCGTCGCCAGAATTTCATATTGCACCTCGTTTACCGCGGCTTTCGGAGTTCGTTCGTCAGCCATCAGCATTCAGCCTTCAGTAAAACTACTCGCTCGCTACTCGCTCAGAACCCAGAATTCATAATTGATTTCAATCGCTCAGTCATCAATCGCAAATCACCAATCGCAAATGGCGCGGTAAACGCGCCGCTACAGCAAAGGCCGCAGGCCAGGGGCCTGCGCCGCCAGAACCAAAAGCAAGAACCGCAGGCCGCAAGGGCCTGCGCTACCGCCTCACGAAAGAAAGCAGATTCCTCGGGCCGATCAAAAACATCAGCCCTCGGAAAGACGCTATGCTTTGCGCCCCCATTTCATCCTTATAATTCAGAATTCATAATTATTCTTGCGCCGTTTCCATCACCCGGCCAATGGAGGCCACGAGCCGCCTCCACTTTGAGTGCTCGGTGGCAAGCTGCTTTTTGCCGGCGGGCGTGAGCCGGTAATATTTGAACTCGCGCTTGCGGCCCCGGGGCATTTCCCACCGTGCCGTCACCCAGCCTTTGCGCTCGAGGCGATGGAGCGCGGGATAAAGCGATCCGTGCTCGACCTGCAACACGTCATCGGTGGTGCGCTGGATGTGTTTGGCGATTTCGTGCCCGTGCGCGGGGCCGAGCACCAGCGTGCGCAGGATCAGCATGTCGAGCGTGCCTTGCATCAGCTCAAGCCGGTTGGCAGGTTCTCTCGTCTCTGGCATGGTAGATATCCTACCCTAACGAGGGTAGACATTCAACCATTATTTTTTTATGGGCGGATTTCAGTCGGTGAGTCGGTGAGTAGCGTGGACCTCCGATTCTGAGGTCGGCGGTCCTTCTCCCAGGAAAACCCGCAGACCGCAAACGCGGCGGTCTGCGCTACAGTGGCAATCGCGCCACCGGACACTAACCACTAACCACTTACCACTGCTGTACTCTCCGCGCCATGATGGGTTCGGGCCTGATGCCGTTGTTGCGCGGAGCTAGAAGGATGCTCATTTCATGCTCGTGGTGGTCCCGGACGATCGCGAGCGTCACCTTGTGCTGCTGGTTCGCCTGGGACTGGAGCGCCCATTCGAGTTCCGCCATCGATCCGATCTGTTGCGAGCCCACGCGGACGATCACGTCTCCCGCCTTCAATCCTGCCGCGCTTGCGGGGCTCGACGGGTCCACGCGGCTCACCAGCACTCCCTTGCCCTGCTTCACTCCAAAGAAGCGGGCGAGCTGCGGCGTGAGATCGTCGCCGGAAATCCCCAGGGAGTTTTCGGGCGCCGGGAACGGATTGCTAAAGGGCTTGGATGGCGACGGCATTTCACCCTGCGGCCCCGGCTCGATGAAGGGTTCCACTTCACTCGGCGGTTGCGGGTTGTGGTTGGGCAGCGGGCCCAGATAGAAATGGAATTTGGGTATCACCGGCGGCACCGGAATGATCTTTCCCTTCGGCACAGGCTCCACAAACGGCTCCGGCGTTTGCGGCTCTTGCAATTCCGGCCCTATCCAGGTCTTGAATTCGGGGATCTCCGGCGTTTCGAGCAGCGCGCTCGGCCCGCGCGCGCCGATTTTCACCTCCAGCGTTTGCAGCTTTCCCTGGCGGCTGATCTGGACGCTGACGGTACGGTCGGGCGGCGTTTCTTCGATCAGCCGTTGCAGTTGCGCCGCGCTGCGCACGCGCTGGCCGTCAAATTCCATAATGACGTCATTTTTCTGGAAGCCGGCTTTTTCGGCGGGGCTGCCGGCGATCACTGAAATCACAATCGCTCCGGTGATGTGCGGAAGTTTCAGCTCCTTTGCGGTTGCCTCGTTGGTGTCCGTGACAACGAGTCCCAGCCAGCTTTCGTGGCCGGGGTTGAGTAGGGAGTGGATCGATTGCGACGGCTCGTCGGATTTCCCGCTGGCCGCATAGGCCGCAACGCAAGCCGTCAGCACGCTGAGCGCGATCAAAAAGCCCGCCCAGGGCCAGATTCTATTTTTCGTCATTTCTGCCTCCAGCCGGCGGGACAGGCGTTTGGGGCGAGGGTGAGGAGCGCGAACCTCCGATTTTGAGGTCCGCGGTTTGGTTCGTCGAAGCTCCGGCGCCAGAGTCCGCCGTTGTTCCGGTGATGACTTTCCGGTGTCCTATTATATCGCCGCCCCGCGCCGGCGGCGCGGAAGAATTATGAAGGATGAAGGATGAAGGATGAAGGATGAAGGATGAAACAAACCCCGCCCGCGCCTCGTTTCGGCGCACTTGCCACTTATTGCTAACCGCTACCCACTGTTTTCCTTGACATGCGTTTTGCATGGAAGTATGCTGAGTACATGGAAAGCATGGTCCAGATTCGCAACGTGCCGTCCGAGCTCCACCGCGAGCTGAAGGCGCGTGCGGCGCTTGAAGGGATGTCGCTCTCTGAGTACCTCCTGCGCGAGATCCGCCACCTGCTGGAGCGCCCGAGGCTGGAAGACCTCCAGCGGCGGCTGGCGGCCCGGCGGGCGGTGCGGCCGCGGCCCTCTACCGCAGCCGCCGTGCGGGCCGAGAGGAACAGCCGTTGATCGTCGTTGACGCCTCGGCAGTGCTGGAGGTTTTGCTGCAAACCCCGGCGGCTGCGAGAGTGGGCGGGCGGATCTTTGCAGCGGGCGAGACGCTGCACGCGCCGCACCTGCTCGATCTGGAGGTGGCGCAGGTCCTGCGCCGCTACGCTCGCTCCGGCGTGTTTTCAGCGAAACGGGCCAGCGAGGCGCTCGCCGATCTTGCTGACCTGCCGCTCAATCGCTATCCACATTTGATCCTGCTGCAGCGCATCTGGCAGCTCCGCCATAACGTAACGGCGTACGACGCGGCCTATCTGGCTCTCGCCGAAGCGCTGGACGCCCCGCTGGTAACTCGTGACAGGGCGCTGGCTTCGGCTGGCGCCAGGGTGCGGGTCGAAATTATCTGAAAAGGCTTTGCGCTTGCCGCGAGAGCAATTTCAAATCTGAAATTTCAGATTGCAGAGTCCCGCAAAACGTTTTATTCAGGCAAGGTTTCCTTGAGAATTCTTGAGCGGCGTGATCTCCTGGACGTGGATCGTCTTGCCATTCAGGGCCAGCGTGCCCTTCGCCTGGGCCCGTTGATTGTTGAAACTCGCAGCCCTGGACTGCTTGTCGAGCCTGAGGTGGAACGTTACGGCGGCGGAAATTATGAACGATGAAGGATGAAGGCTGAAACAAACCCCACCCGTGCCTCGTTTCGGCGGGATTGTCACTTATCGCTAACCACTAATCACTAACCACTGCCTTGGCAACAACCGCAGGCCACGAGGTCCTGCACCGCTGACGGCGTAGCGGCGGCTTGATGCCGCCAGTCCGAAAGAACCGCGGCGGTCGGCGCTGCTGGCTTATTACAGAGACTCCCCGGCGGAACGTCCGGGAGATCCAATCCTTACGACTTACCGATCAGGACGCCGGCGACGAAGACGAGCGCGCCGCCCAGCAGCACCTGAACGGCGGCGGAGATTGCCGGGGTATCCATGTAGCGATGGCGGACCCAGGAGATGGTGACGAGTTCCACCAGCACCACCAGGATGGCGACGGTGATCGCCAACTGAAAATTTCCAATCAGGAAGGGCAAGGTGTGGCCGATGCCGCCGAGGGTGGTCATCAGCCCGCACACGCCGCCTCGGAGCCACGGATGGCCGCGCCCGGTGAGGTTGCCGTCGTCTGAAAGCGCTTCGGCGAAACCCATGCTGATGCCCGCGCCCACCGAGGCAGCCAGGCCCACCGCAAAAGCGTCGTGGGTGCTCATGGTGGCAAAGGCGGCTGCAAAGATGGGCGCCAGCGTGGAAACGGAACCATCCATCAACCCGGCAAGTCCCGGCTGGACGATTTGGAGAAGAAACAGCCGCCGCTGCGCTTCTTCCTCCCGCTCCTTTTGCCCGCCGCCCAGAAATTGGCGCTCCAGCGCCTGGGCGCGCTTCGAGTGCGCGCGCTCCACCTGCGCGAGGTCATCGAGCAGTTGCCGGATGCTGACGTCGGTGGCGCGCCGGGCGGCGCACTCGTAGAAGCGGCGCGTTTCCACTTCCATGGCGCTGATCTGGTTTCGAATTTTCTGCAGGTTGAGCGGCTGGACCAGCCAAACGGGCCGCCGCTGCACAAAGCCCTTCACGTCCTGACGGCGAACCAGCGGAATGTGTTCGCCAAATTTCCGCCGATAGAGTTCGAGGAGACGGTGGCGATGGCCGGATTCTTCCAGCCGCATGCCTTCGAACACCTTTGCGGAGGCGGGGAAATTCTCCCGCAATCCTTCGGCGAGGTCGGCGTAGACACGTTCGTCCTCTTCTTCCAGAGAAATGGCCAGCGCCAGGATTTCGCGCTCGGAAAGGCTTTTGAAGTCTCTCATGAGAGATTCTCCTCCAGAACAACGGCAAGAGCCGTAAATCTCGCGATGAATGCGCCTGCGGCACGGCAATTTGCAATCTGAGATCTCAGATTTCAGATCGCAAGAGCCACAGGCCGAGGGCCTGTGCCACCAAAACCAAAGCCGGCCTGTGCCAGCAAATCCAAAGCCGGCCTGTGCCACGCACAACTGCACATCCTCAGATCACCGGGGTGGGCGTCGAAAGCGCGGTCAGCACCTCTTTCATCTCATGCCGGCAGCCCTCCACCTGGTCCCAGGGCCCGGTCTCATACTCGAGCGCAAAAGTGCCCTTGAATCCGTTCGCCAGCATGATTCTGACCGACCGCTGCAAATCATTCTTATCGCCCCAGCGGTCCCAATATTTGGCGTGAACGTTGGTGTGCGAGTAGGGCGCCAGCGCCTTGAGTCCGTTGAACAACATGTATTCCTGCTCCCAGTTGGCGAAGTCGGGAGAAGCCTCGCAATAAGGATGGTTCACTTCATCCACGATCGTGCGAATGTTCATGGGGTCCGCGGCAAGGCCCCAATGGTTTTCGAGCGTCACCCGGACTCCGTAGTTCCCGCCGAAATCGGCCATCTCCTTAAACGACTCGATGGCCGCCGCCATCATCGGCACGATGTCGATATTTCTCGGATAGCCGTCGCCCGGCCCGCGCGGAACGGCGTTGGGCCGAATGCTCGGACCCAGCGCCCTCGGGGAGTTCATCCGCATCGATTTCATGCCCAGGACGGACAATCCCTCGATCCATCGCTTCCCCATCGCCACTCCCGCCTTGCGAAGCGCGTCCTTTTCGGGCGTGCCGTATTCCGCCAGGTTCGTCGGCGCATTGTTGGAAATATGCTGCACCTTTACGCCCGCCTTCGCGCAGACCGTCGCCAGCTTGTCCAGCCATTTTCGCCCGGAAGGACTCAGAGGATCGAATCCGCTATCCGCCGATCCCTCAGGAAAGTACATGCTGTCGTCGGCAACATCGCCGAAGAAGCCCGAAAACAGATCCATATGCGTCACGCCCGGAAAAGTGTCCCTGGTAAACTGGGGGAAATCCAGCAGCGTGATTTCGCCGTACTTCGCTCTTTGCTCTGCCGGCGTCGGGACCTTTGCCCGCGCCGCGGCGGCAGCCTTGGCCACGGCGAGAGGTCCGGCGGCATTGGGATTGTTCGCCAGGTCCTCCTCCGACTCCGCGGCATGGGCGCGCCTCGCCCCACGGGCCGCTCCGCCACGTACGGCTCGTCTATAGGGCCGGGTCTTAAACAAGTTGCGCACTCCAAAAGAGTTGGAGGCAATGCGCTCCAGGTTGAACTTTTCCACATCCACGTTCGCCTGCGCCCTGACAGCTTGCTCCGGACTCAAGATCATGCCGGCCGCGGCCAGGCCCGCCCCAGAAGCTTTAAAAAAATTGCGGCGGTCGAGGGTCAATCGCTCAATTACATTTTTGTCGCCCATAGAGTTGTCCTCTCCTCCCGAAAATGCCCACGGCTTCCGCTCGGACATAAACCGGAAATAACGTTTTGGCCTCAGGCGATTGAGAATATACATCGGCGTGGGCGGAGACCAGCACATTTTTTCTGCCGGCGGTCACATCCACTGCCCGCAGGCCCTCCGCAAGCCCCGAAAAATCGCCGCCGGGGCTTCCAGGCGCCCTATTCGTTTGCGCAACTGTGGTTATTGATGTTGGAAACGGTCAACGGTTTCTGCGGCGCTTGCAAAAAAATGTAGGCTGAATGGAACGCGGCCAAATAGCGATTGGCTGTGCCTGATGACGCAGCTCAGAAACAGGGAGGGAAGATGGTGGTTCGTCGTGCTACTTGTAAGCGATGGCGGCGCTCGAAGGGCCTGCGAGGTGCATCACTTCAAAGCGGCGGAAACCAACTTCCGAGCACCAGCCACGGAAGTCCGCCCCGGAATAGTCAAACGCGTCGCCGAATTCGATGAGCATGTTCAAAGACATCAGCAGACCAAACAGATTCTCGCGACGGGCATCATCGATGAGGGCCTCAATGGCCACCAGCGCACCGCCCGGAGGAAGCGCTTCGTAAGCTGAGCGGATAAGCTGCATCTTCTTATCGAGGTTCCAATCGTGGAGGATCATGCCCATGGTGATGATGTCCGCCTTGGGCAGCGGGTCCTTAAAAAAATCGCCCGCCGCGGTGCCGACACGCCCGCTGAGCCCGGCAGCCGCGATGTGTTTCTGCGCGATCGGCTCGACCACCGGCAAATCGAAAGAAGTGCAGCGGAGGTGCGGGTGCTTTTTCGCAACTTCGATGCTGAGCAGGCCCGTCGCTCCGCCGACGTCGCACAGGGTCCTGAACTTCGAGAAATCGAATTTGGCGGCGAAGGCTTCAAAGTTGATGCGTGAAAGGCCGGTCATGGCGCCCATGAATTGTTCTAGCCGCGGCAGGTCCTGATAGAGTTCCTCGAACATCCCCTTCTGGCTGTGCTTGATTTCATTCTGCGGCAGCCCGGTGCGCAAGGCCTCGGGAAGGTCGTGCCAGAACCTGAAAAGCCGGTTGTTCAGCATCACCAGCCAGCCGCCGACGTATCGGGGGCTGCTGCGGTCGAGAAAAAGTGCGCCCGCAGGAGTGTTGAAGTACATCGCCGATGGGCCATCGCCCTCGCGATGGAGAAACTGCATCGCCACCAGCGCGTCGAAGAAATCACGGATACCCCGTTCGTGCAATCCTATCTCTGCGCCCAGTTTCGCTCCGGTCATGCGGCGATCGCCGAGCGTGGTGAAGACGTCCAACTCGACAGCGGTGAGGAGGACCTTGGAAGTCCAGAAAGCGAATGCCGCCTGGAGAATTGGACCAGGGTCAAGTTGTTGCGTCGAGTCTGCCATGGACCAGCAAGCCTCCGGATTTAGCGATGGGTTACGCCCGTCGGGCAATTCTACTACTTTTCTCAGGGTCTGTTGCAATCACGCAGTGGAACGTGGTGACTCAGTTTGCATCCCCTTTAGTGGTACGGCCATCTTGGCCGTGTTTTTTTGACCGAAGCACGGGCGAGACGCCCGTGCCACATTTCAAATCAAACTGAGTCACTACCATTGGAGCAGCAGAATAAACAATCCACCCCTCTCCGGAACTTACACCCATTTGCCAACCGCTGGACGTTTGCCATACAATGAACAGTCAACCGGAAAGACCCATCACCAACTCGTCTTCCCCAGGGAGCGCCGCACCACCATGGGCAAAATCACAAAGTACATCAGCTATCGCGGGGGCGAAGGCCAATGGTCGTGGCTGCTGCACCGCATCACGGGGATCGGCGTGTTTGTCTTCCTGCTGGCGCACATCATCGACACCGCGATGATCGGTTGGGGTCCCAAGGTTTATAACGAGACGATTGCGATCTACCGGCTCCCGGCGTTCCGGGTGGGGGAAGTGGTCCTGGCCGGGGCCGTGCTTTACCACGCGCTGAACGGCATTCGAATCATCATCATGGACTTCCGGCCGGAAACGATGACGGCGCAGAAGAAAATCTTCTACGCCGTGGTGGCGATTTTTATCGTGATCTTCGTGCCCGCCGCGATTTACATGCTGGCGTGGGTGGTGAAATAGGAGCAAGGGATGAATGGAGCGGGACGGCCAAGGCCGCACGGCGGCGTCGAACTTCTGGCATGGATTTTCATGCGCGTATCGGGCGTCGTTTTATTGTTCATGGTCCTCATACACCTTGCCATCATGCACATCATCAACAACGTTGAAGTGATTAATTACCATTTTGTTGCCATGCGCTATGCCACGCCGTTCTGGCGTACCTACGACGTGGTGATGCTTTGGCTGGCTTTCATCCACGGGCTGAACGGCGTGCGCGTGATGATTGTTGATTACGTGAATCCGGGCGGCTGGCGGGTGTTTTCTCTGGCTTCGCTGTACGTGCTGGGATTCATGTTCCTGGCGCTGGGTTCCCTGGTGATTTTGACTTTCAATCCCGCGAAGCCTTTTTAGGAGGCCCCACGGCAAGTCTGCAAGTCATGAAAAGGCAAAAGCAGATTCCTCTCCCGCTTTGCGGGATCGGAATGACATGATAGGACTAATACTCAGAGGCGGAGAGCAGAGATCTGAGGATTACGGATGGTCCATAGCTATGATGCGCTGATCATCGGAGCAGGCGGCGCCGGCCTGATGGCCGCGCTGCAGCTCTCTTCGCACGGCCGCGTGGCCGTCATCAGCAAGCTCTATCCCACCCGATCGCACACGGGCGCCGCGCAGGGCGGCATTGGGGCCGCGCTGGGGAACCACGAGGAAGACCACTGGGAATGGCACATGTTTGACACCGTGAAAGGCGGCGATTACCTGGCCGACCAGGACGCGGTGGAAATCCTGTGCCGCGAAGCCATCGAAACGGTTTACGACCTGGAACACTGGGGACTGCCCTTCAGCCGCACGCCGGAAGGCAAGATTGCGCAACGGCCGTTTGGCGGCCACACGCGCGAGTTTGGCAAGGCGCCGGTCAGGCGGTCGTGCTACGCGGCGGACCGCACCGGGCACATGATTCTGCAGACGATGTATCAGCAGTGCCTCAAGAACCAGGTGCACTTCTACGACGAATACCACGTGCTGGACCTGCTGGTCGAACAGGGACGGTGCGCGGGCGTGGTGGCGCTGTGCCTGGCCACCGGCGAACTGCACACCTTCCGCGCCAAGGCTGTGGTGTTTGCCACCGGCGGCTGCGGAAGAATGTTCAGCGTAACCTCCAACGCCCACGCGCTCACAGGCGACGGCATGGGAGTGGCGCTGCGCCGCGGAATTCCGCTGGAGGACATGGAATTTTTCCAGTTCCACCCGACCGGCATCTACAGGATGGGCATTCTGCTCAGCGAGGCCGCGCGCGGCGAAGGTTCGGTGCTGCGGAACAAGGACGGCGAGCGATTCATGGAGCGCTACGCGCCCACGCTGCTGGACCTGGCCCCGCGTGATATGGTGTCGCGCGCCATGTACCGTGAAATGCGCGAAGGGCGGGGCATTGGCGGAAAGAATTATTTGCACCTCGACATGACGCACCTGGGACGCGAAGTGCTGGACATGAAGCTGCCCGACATCACCGATTTCGTCCGGACCTATCTCGGCATCGAGCCTGCAAAGGAACTGGTTCCCGTGCAGCCGACCGCGCATTATTCCATGGGCGGCATCCCCACCGACCTGGATGGCCGGGTGGTAGTGGACGAAAAGAACACTCCGCTGCCGGGTCTTTATGCGGCGGGTGAAACGGCCTGCGTCTCCGTACACGGCGCCAACCGGCTGGGCACGAATTCGCTGGTGGACATTCTGGTGTTTGGGCGGCGCAGCGGGCGCCACGCCGCGCGGTTTATCACAGAGAACGATCTGCCGCCGCTCCGTGAGAAGCCGGAAGAACGCTCGCGGGAAATGCTCTCCCGCCTGCTTTCGAGCCAGGGCCAGGAGCGCGGGGCCGACATCCGGGATACGCTCCAGAACGAAATGATGGAGAAGGCTTCGGTTTTCCGCGACGCTGGAACTTTGACCGCCATGCGCGAAAAGCTGAAGGAAATTCGCAGCCGCTACGCCAACGTCAAGATCGAGGACCGGGGCAGGAAATACAATACACAGCTTCTGGAAATTTTCGAACTTGGAATATTGATCGATCTGGCGGACGTGCTGGTGGAAGGGGCGCTGGCCCGGCAGGAGAGCCGCGGGGCGCACTCCCGCGAAGACTTCCCGAAGCGCGACGACGCAAATTTCCTGAAGCACACCCTGGCTTATCTTGGCCCGAAGGGAATCGATCTGGCGTATAAGCCAGTAACGATCACCCGGTTCGAGCCCATGGAAAGAAAATACTAAGGTCTTGTTCGAGGATCGATGAACTGGGAAATCACCAACTTCGCTCGTTGGCAAGTTCAGTGTGATCCTGCGGCGACCAGGGAAGCCTACGCAGGAATTACGATCGGAAGCCCTGAGAAGTGTTCTTGCAGTCCCTGCCGGAACTTTGCCGCGCTTCGGGATCATATTTACCCGCCGCGGGCGCGTGAGATTTTTGAGCAGCTGGGAATTCGATATGATCGTGAGGCTGAAATTTATCACGCTCGAATGAATGCCGGCGTCCATAGCTATGGAGGCTGGTTTCACTTTGTTGGCCAAATTCTGAGTGGAGGGGACCTGATGACGGAAGGCGATCCGCTCTTCCATCCGGAAAGGGTCGATGAGAACTTTGCTATGGGATTCACGGCAAGAATCGCCTTACTTGAGAAGCCTTTCGCGGACTTGCCGGTTGCGCAGCTTGAATTCTTTGCCGAGTCTGTCCCGTGGGTTCTCGAAGAGCCGGAGGCGATGTAAGAGCTTATTGCAGCCGAAGGAAAGGAAGTATTAGTCCATGCAGGTGACGCTGAAAATCCGGCGCTTTAATCCGGAGAAGGACAAGGAACCGTGGTGGGGCGAGTACCAGATTGAGGCCGACCCCACCGACCGCCTGCTCGACGCCCTGAATCACGTGAAGTGGTATCTCGACGGCACTCTCACCTATCGGCGCTCCTGCGCGCACGGCGTTTGCGGGTCCGATGCCATGCTGATCAACGGCCGCAACGCCCTGGCCTGCAAATTACTCCTGAAAAACCTGGGCAGCAGGATTACCGTCGAGCCCATGCGCAGCTTTCGCGTGATCAAGGACCTCCTGGTCGATATGGATGTGTTTTTTGACAAGTACAAGGCCATGAAGCCGTACCTCATGACAGACTTGCCGGAGCCTGACCGGGAACGGTTGCAATCACCGGAAGACCGCGAAAAATTTGACGACACCACCAAATGCATCCTGTGCGCCGCCTGCACAACCTCCTGCCCTTCGTTCTGGGCCAACCCCGATTACGTGGGGCCGGCGGCCATCGTCAACGCGCACCGTTTTATTTTTGACAGCCGCGACGAGGGCAAGGAAGAACGGCTGGACATCTTGAACACTGCGGAAGGCGTGTGGCGCTGCCGCACGATTTTCAACTGCGTTGAGGCCTGCCCGCGCGGCATCAACGTGACCCGCGCCATCGGGGAAGTCAAGAAGGCCTTGCTGTTCCGTAAGGCTTGAGCGCGATTCGATTTTTTCCTGTCTCACAAACTTCACCGGGAGGATTTCGATGCCCTTCGAGAGTTCCAACTCATTTACCCGGCGTGAACTGCTGGCCGGCATGGGCGCTTCTTTTGCGCTGGCCGGCGGACCTCGCAATCCAGGAAGCAAGCCAATGAGCACCAGCGGGATGCAGGAAGGCGCCGCTGGCAAACGCTACGACCTGCTGGTTCGCGGCGGCAGGGTGATTGATCCCTCTCAGGACATCGACGCCGTGCGCGACGTGGCGATTGCGAGCGGGAAGATTGCAAAGGTGGCACCGAACATTCCCTCGGGCCAGGCGCGGGAAGTGATCGAAGCTGGCGGAAAAATTGTGACGCCGGGATTGATTGACATCCATACTCACGTTTTTCCTTACGTGGGTCCCTACGGGATTGAGCCTGACCCAGCCTGCCTCCGCCGCGGCGTCACCACGGTGGTGGACGCGGGAACTTCCGGATCGCTGACCATTCCAGCCTTCCGCAAGTTCATTATCGAGCGGGCCGCCACGCGCATCCGGCCGCTGCTTCACGTGGTTGCGATTGGCCTGGTTGCGGGAGGTACGCCGAATATGGGCGAGCTGGAGGACCTGAGATATTGCGTTCCGAAACTGGCCGTCGAGGCTGCCAACAAGAACCGCGATCTTGTGGTGGGTTTCAAGATCCGTTTTTCCAGGGACTACACCGGCCCGAACGATTATGAGGGCATGAAGCGCGCCCGCGAGGCTGCGGACGAAGCCCATCTTCCCCTGATGATCCACATTGGCGGATCGTATTCGCCTCTGCCCAAACTCCTGGCCCTGATGAAAAAGGGAGACGTGGTGACGCACTCCTTCAACGGACATCCGAATGGCATTGTGGACAGCAGCGGAAAGCTGTTGCCGGAGGTGGTTGAAGCCCGGCGGCGCGGCGTGCTGTTTGACGTGGGACACGGCGCGGGCAGTTTTTCGTTTGATGTAATGGAGGAATGCCTGAAGCAGGAATTCCTGCCGGACACGATTTCGACCGACCTCTATTCCGCCAACATCAACGGTCCGGTGTTTGACATGGTTACTACGCTTTCAAAATTCCTTCTGCTGGGCTTGAGCCTCCGCCAGGTGGTGGAACGCGCCACGGTGAACCCAACCCGGGTGTTCAATTTTGGGGCTGAAATCGGCACTCTGCGTTCGGGCGCCGAGGCTGACGTCAGCGTGCTGGAATTGCGGGAAGGGAATTTTGTTTTCGTCGATTCCGCCAGGAAAACGCGGACCGGCCGGCAGAAGATAGAGCCGGTGGTAACCATCCGCGGCGGGAAAGCCTACTACCCGGCAGCGTAGGCGAGCGTTGAAGGATGAAGTGTGAAGGATGAAGGATCAAGGATGAAACGGAGGTTCTGGGTGTTGGGTTCTGAGGTATGAAATCTGTGATATCAAGTTTGCAATAGCCAGCGGCGGCTCTTGCTGTAGCGGCGCGCCATCTCTGCACTGGCGGTTGTGGGCGAGCTCCTCTCGCCACGCCGTCGCGGGATCGCCATGCAGGGACCCGGATGGCGGCGTAAAGCCGCCGCTACGAGGTTTGCGTTGCGCCAGCGCCCGGTGGGATCCGGGGCGCTGTAGTATAATTGGGTTTTTGTTGCGGGCTGACGGGTGAGCGAAGCTTGGGAAGCTGCGTAGCGGCGAATTTATTTCGCCATGTCGGGGCGCCAATTACGCCGCCGTGGAAGTTCCCTGGCCGAGGCATCGCTTGCCGGAGGGCCGGCATCCAAATTTCCGCATGAAACTTTCTCGCCGCCAGATTCTGGGCTCGGGAGCAGCCCTGCTCGGTTCCACGCTGATGGAAGTTGTGACCACGCCCATCTGGAAGTGGCGAGGGATTCCTGTGCTCGAGGCGGCGCAAATTGCGAATCCCGAGACCTCAATCCCGGTGACTTACGTTAACGTGGCGAAAGAGGCCGGCCTCAACGCGGTGAACGTGTGGGGCGGGGTCGAGCACAAGAACTACATTATTGAAGCCAAGGGAAACGGGATCGCCTTTTTTGACTACGACAATGACGGCTGGATTGACATCTATCTGACCAATGGCAGCCGGCTGGACACAAAGTGGCCCGCCGGCCAGGCCCCCACCACTCATCTTTACAAAAACAACCGCGATGGAACCTTCACCGACGTGACGGAACACTCCGGTCTCGCGCGCACCGGCTGGCAAACGGGAGTTTGCGTCGGCGACTACGACAACGACGGCTGGGACGATCTCTTCCTGACCTTCTGGGGACAGAACGTTCTGTTCCACAACAACGGCGACGGCACGTTTACCGATGTCACCCGGAAGGCCGGCCTGTATCAGGATGGCGTGCGATGGGGCTCCGGCTGCACGTGGATCGATTACGACCGCGATGGCCACCTGGACCTGTTTGTCTGCAATTACATTGTGCTGGACATCGACAAGGTGCCCGTCCCGGGAAAGTCCGGCTCCTGCCAGTGGAAAGGCCTTCCCGTGATGTGCGGGCCGCGCGGGCTGCCGGGCGGGTCAAACCTTCTGTTCCACAACAACGGCGACGGGAGCTTCACGGACGTGTCGGAGAAATCGGGAATCCTGAAGCCGGGTCCGCGATATTCGATCACAGCCGTGGCGTATGATTTTGACAACGACGGCTGGCCGGACATCTACGTGGCTGTCGATTCCGAGCCGAGCATATTTTTCCAAAACAAACACGACGGAACGTTTGAAGATATTGGCGTGATGGCCGGCTGCGCCTACAACGAAGACGGCCAGGAGCAGGCCGGGATGGGCGTGGGCGTTGCCGATTACGATTGCGACGGCTGGTTCGACATCTTCAAAACCAATTTCTCCGATGACACGTCAGACCTTTACCGCAACAACGGCGATGGCACGTTCACCGACGTCACGTTTATGGCCGGGGTAGGCGGAGACACCCAGGACGTGAAGTGGGGATGCGGCTTTGTGGATTATGACAACGACGGCTGGCCGGATATTGTCCAGGTGAATGGCCACGTCTATCCCGAGGTGGACCAGCACCACCTGAGCCAGACGTTCAAGGAGCCCCGGATTGTCTATCGGAACCTGGGGAATGGCCGGTTCAAAAACGTCTCTGCGGACATGGGGCCGGGAATCAACGAACGCTTTTCCAGCCGCGGGGCCGCCTTTGGAGATTACGACAACGACGGCGACATTGACATCGTGATCAACAACATGAATGATGCGCCGTCGCTGCTTCGGAACGACGGTGGGGACAAGAACAACTGGATCAAGATCAAGCTGATCGGGACCGTGTGCAACCGCACGGCAATCGGCGCCCGGGCTTACGTGACAACCGGGAAACACCGCCAGATGAATGAAGTCCACAGCGGAACCAGCGTGATGTCGCAGAGCGATCTCCGGCTGCACTTTGGCGTGGGCAAAGCTGGCAAAATCGATCTGATAGAAGTGAAGTGGCCCACCACCCAGAAAATCGAGAAGTTCACGGACGTTGAGGTCAACCAGATTCTGACCATCCGCGAAGGTCAAGGGATCGTTAAGAAGTCGAAGCTGGGCGCCTGACAGGTGATTGAATGGCAGGTCCATTTCGGATTGCGGTTGTTGCGGGCGCATTCGCGCTGATCAGCGTGGTTGCTGTGGGCGGCCCTCGCCTGACGCATGCCGGGCCACTGGCTCCCGCCGCGGCGGACGCGGTCCCGGCGATTGCCAGCGTCCAGCCCTCCGCCGCGCAGGCAGGCAGCCGGACCACCGTGAAGATCGCGGGTGAAAACTTCCTGGCTGGAGCATACGTCTCGTTTTCGGACCCGGCCATCCATGTGCTCGCAACGCGCCGCACCAGCGAGACGGAGTTGGAAGTGGACATTGCTATCGGCGAGATGGCGAAACAGCAATCAACGGTCCTCTACGTTTCAAACCCCTCGGGCGCCTCGGCCCAAACCGGCTTCGCTATCACAACGGCTGCGCCTGCCACAAGCGCTCCGCAGCAAAGCCAGACCGCCTCCGCAAACGGGCCGGTGGTGACTAAAGTTGATCCATCACGGGCGGCGGCTGGCAGCACACAAAGCGTGAAAGTGACGGGCAAGAACTTCAAGGAGGGCGCCAAGGTCGCGTTTGCCAACCCCGGCATTCGTGTTATGGCGACCGAGTTCAAGAAATCGACGCAACTGGTGGCCCAGATCGAACTCGCGCCCAATGCTCCCGCAGGCAAGACCAGCCTGTTTATTATCAATCCGGACGGCAGCGAAGTTGAGGTGGGCTTTGAGGTCGCCGGAAGCAGTGCGACGAATTCGGGAACACAGGCAAGTTCCGGAACCGCGCAAGGTCCGGGAACCGCGCCGAGTTCAGGAACCACGGCCAGTTCGGGGGGGACCGCGGCGGAAAAACCTTCAACTTCATCGAACGCGGCCGCGCAGCAATTCAGCGTCTACAATCTTGGCGAGGCCACCAGCATTCTCCAAAGTCCGGACAAAGCCAAGGGCGAGCTGGGGATTAAAGGCGGGAAGCTGCAATACGAGCAGGACGGGAAAGTGGTATTTACAGCCAAGGCCGCTGATATACAGGAGATTGCTCCAAACGTGTTTTTTGGGTTGAACACCGGGACTTTCCACATCATCCTGACTTCAGGAAAGAGGTACAATTTTGTAGCCTCGTCACTGGCTCCCGCCGATACTAATTCCATCGTCGAATCCCTGCGCAGCGCATTAAAGTGAGCCTTTGTCCGCATGCCAGGCGGGCTACCGCTGCTTCGTAACCGCCCTGTGCCGGTCCCATCGAAAGAAAGACCGTCCCCGGCAGGTTTGCCGTGCCGGGGTCAGCATAGCCTACAGGCTGCTTCAAGGCAGCCCATCTGTCCATAGGCCACGCGCTTCAACGGACGCGGTTGATATGCTATAGTTAAGTTCTTCAGGACGGTTTTCCACACCCGCGTGGGCTTTTTCCCATGAAACGTTACGGTGAGCATCGCTTTCCGGGGAAGTTGTTTGTCGTCGAGGGCATCGACGGTTCCGGCAAATCAACGCAACTGAACCTTCTCCATCAGTGGCTTCGGGCCGAAGGGTATGGGACGGTGTTCAGTGAATGGAACTCTTCGCCTCTGGTGCGTGACACCACGCGCCGGGGCAAGAAGAAGAAGATGCTAAGCCCCGCCAGTTTCTGCCTGATTCACGCCACGGACTTTGCGGACCGCATGGAGCACAACATCCTCCCGCTGCTGAAGGCGGGCGCGGTTGTGCTTTGCGACCGCTACATCTACACGGCCTTTGCGCGGGACGTGGCGCGCGGGATGGACCCTGGGTGGGTTCGAGAGCTCTATGCGTTTGCCGTAAAGCCAACGCTGGCTTTTTATTTCCGCGTACCTCTGGAGGTGGCCATGAAGCGGTTGCTGAACGGCCGCAGCGGATTCAAATTTTACGAGGCTGGCATGGATATGGAACTGAGCGCCGATCCAGTGGAGAGCTTTGAGATGTTCCAGGGGCAGATCCTTGCAGAGTACGACAAGATGATTCCGGAATTCGACCTGACCATGGTGGACGCCACCCAGCCCATCGAAGAGCAGCAAACCCGCATGCGTCAGCTTGTAAAGGCGAAACTCGCGCAGGCCAAACGACTGAGGGTGGCGCCATGAGATCAACCTACGGCGTGATTTTGCCGGAGATGAGGCTGGAAAACCTGCCCGGCAAGCTGATTGTGATCGAAGGCACCGACGGCGTTGGGCGCTCAACCCAGATCCAGTTGCTGAAGCCGTGGCTCGAGCAACAGGGACGGGCGGTTGTGGATACCGGAATGACGCGGTCCAAGCTGGCCGGGAAGGGAATCAAACAGGCCAAGCAGGGCCATACGATGGGCCGGGTGACGCTCAGCCTGTTTTACGCCACGGACTTTGCCGACCGCCTGGAAAATGAAATCGTTCCGGCATTGCGCGCGGGCTTTGTGGTGCTGACAGACCGCTACATCTACTCGCTCATTGCGCGGGCCTCCATCCGGGGAATAGAACCGTCATGGATTCGGAACGTTTACCGCTTTGCGCTGGTTCCCGACGCCGTGTTTTACCTCAGGATTGGCGTGGATGAACTGATTCCGCGCGTGGTTTTCTCGACGGGATTTGATTACTGGGAATCCGGTATGGACCTGCATCCAAGCGAAGACATGTATGAGAGCTTCCAGAAGTACCAGAGCGCCCTGCTGGCGCAGTTCGAAAATCTCGTGGAAGAATACCAATTCAAGGTGATTGACGCCACTCGGGACGTCCCTGAAGTCTTTGAGGCCCTGCGAGCGGGGATCAGCGATGTGCTGACGCAGGGCGAGCACCTATCCCCCGAGGCAACAGCAGCGGCAGGGGACCATGAAACGCCGGCTGAAACGCCCCTCCCGGCAAACACCAACGGCGCCGGAAACTGAATGGCCCGTTTCAGGACCCGGCAAACAGAGTGGCCGGCGAATCCACCATCTGGCGCACCCACTCCCGAGCTTTCAGGAAGCCCGTCCTGTCGCGGACCAATTCAACGTACTTCTTCTCTAATTTTGATTTCGCAGCACGGTTCGCCATCATCAAGCGTTCAATCTGAATCGCCATTTCCAGATGGTCGCGCAGAAAGTCACGGTCAGCGAGCATTCCGAGAACGTACTCCTCAAACACCACCCGATCGTGCCAGTGGCCCAGTTGGGACTGCAAGCTTCGCAGCCAGATCAGGACTTCTCTGCTTCCGGGCGCCTCGCAAGCTTGGACCGCTTCAATCAGGTACCGCGCTCGCTTGGCGGCAACGCGCGTGTGGTGCAGCACCGAGGCGTCGCGTTCATGACGCGAACGGGCGATTTGCTGTTCAAGCTCGGCCCAGACGGTCTTCAGGGCATCGGCGACGCGCTCGTAGAATTGCTCTGCCTCAAGATGCCGCTCTGCGCCGTTGCCGGAGGAATTGCCCGGCACATCGCCGGAGGTCCCGTTCGAGGGAAGGAATTCTTTCAGGCGCACGTAGATGGAGGAAAGATTGGCCTTTGCCAGTTTGCGCAAAGACTTTTCCATCCGGACCGAACGCAAGCCTCGTAGATATTCCCCAATTGCTTCCCAGGCTTCCCGGCGGGCAGTGCGCTTCCGGCCAAGCGCCGCATCAACCTTTGCAAGCAAAACGTCATAATTCCGGATTTCCGACAGCGAACTTCGGCAGCGCTTGAGGCCACGGTACAGTTTACGGATGTCGCCCGAATGAGGCGAAGGATGTATCAGGTCAATCACCTGCTGAAGACGCCGCGTAGCCACGCGCAAATCATGGATGGCGTCCGGATCATCGCCGTGGAGGACTTTCGGTTCAAGAGCGACGCAGCGGTCGAGGTGCTTGCGGGCCAGCTCGAAGACCTGCGCCCACTCACCCGGCCGGGCGCCGTTGTCTTCCCCGCCTGGAGCTTTCCGCCGGGCGTCCCGGTCCTGTGCCTGGGCGCTTTGCGCGCCGTCTTCCTCCACCGGCGCTTTCGGCAGGAATACGGATGGCGGAGCGTCCGGAAAGGCATTGGATGTGGCGTGTCCGTTTAAGTGAGCCATGCATGCCGCCTGAAGCGGGCGGCTCTGGCGCCGGCGGCGCCGCTGTCGGTCGAAGATGCCGCCAGCAGTTGGCGCACGGTCCAAAACCAACCTGATGTTTCTATATCAACAGTCTACAAGCAAACCAGGGTTGAACACAACACGGTGGTTGTTCGAAGAGTGAATCATGAGGAAAAACAAAGGTGAAGGATCCTTATCCGATCTTCCGCATTACTCGCGGTGTGAGCCACCAGATGAGTTTTCCCGGAGGACGAGGCGGAAACTTGTCGAAATCAATACGGCAACATCCGCCTTTCTTGAACTGAAAACTGGCCCGGGTGTTTCCGATCAATTTTGCCACGCCCTCGCTCAAGTCTGGTTCGTGCCCGACCACCAGAACGCTGCGGTGGTCATTCCGCTTGCCGAGAGAAGTCAGCAATGCCTGCAATGACCCGCCGGGACGGAGGAAATCCGAGGACTCGATTTTGATGCCTCTATCGAGAATCTCTGCCACAACTGCGGCCGTTTCCGAAGCCCGGACCAGCGGGCTGGTGATAATGGAATCCACTCGAAGCCCAAGGCGGAACAGGCCCTTTGCGATGGTCCTCAACTTCTTCTTGCCCTCTGGCGTCAACGGGCGCTGGGCGTCATCAGGGAAATTCGGGTCGCCCCGCGCAACCGCAATTCCATGGCGCATGACATAAAGTTGATAACCCTTTCCGTCCGTGTTTTCGCTCTTATCGTCGATAGAAGCCATTTTTTCCTTTTTGAACCCGGCGCTGAAATTCCGAAGCCATCTCTATTGTATTTTGGGCGCCCGGACGGATTCAAGGACACCCGTCGCAATTCTTCCTCGACCTGCCGGCACCGTGCAAAACGAGTGCCTGAAGCTCATTTGCGGACAAGCAGATAAAAACAACGCGGCCTGACGGTGTTCTGGCCTTCCGTGAGGAAGTTGCGCACCGAATAACCCTTCGAAAGGTATTCCAGGAATATCTCGCGTGTTTGAGTCCGCCAGCGTTTTGCGTGCCCCAGCGCTTTCGCGCGCATAAGGTCCGTATCCGCAGGAATCTCAACCAGCAGTCTGTGCTCGCGAAGGTTAAAATCAACCTTCCGATTCACTAGAAATCCGCTGTTGTTCATGGCGGTCAGATTGATCCTGGGTACGTCCGGAATTGCCGCCGTTTTCCTGCCTTCAGCAAGCAGCCGCCCTATGGGCCTTGAAGCAATCGGCCAATTCACCACAAAGCGATCGCTCGAAAGACCCTGCTCAATTATGCTGTGAAACTGGCCGTAATAATTGACGACATACTCTTCAACGCGGGCGCCCAGCTTGCTCAGGTTCAGGGTGGCGTTGGGGGATTGGAGGGGATCATAGGTCCAGCGGATGGACTTGATGCCCTGCGAGAGTGCGAGCTTCCGGTGCGCCAGTTTCAGTTGAAGGCCGAGCCCCTGGCTGCGGTACTGAGGCAGTATGCCCATCATGTGGGACCAGTGGCTGAGTTGCCCATTGCGCCGGGCGAGGAGGGCATAAATGAAGCCGGCCAGCTTCCCCTTGATAAACGCTCCCAGCACGGCCCCGCCGGCCTTTTGTGTCACCAGCATGACTTCTGACGCTACGCTCAGGCCGCCCCAGATAGCCTTCTGGGCGTTTTCACATTCTTTGAATTCTTCATGCTTCTCAAGGGATCTTATTTCAGGCCTCAGCATCGACCCTCATCATGGCTTCGCGCCGGCAGTGAGCGGACGGGCAGCCGCTATTCCTGCCTTGGGTGAGGACACTCGGCGCACCGCCTCCTGTTGCGAGCTGTGAGTCTCGGCCCTGGCGGGCAGATTCCACGGACGGCTTCGGGGACCGAAACGGCGGAGTAAATCTCCCATCGTTCCCAAGGGTATAACAAAAGATCGGAACTGGAAATCTGCGGGCTTGGGGATCCGTTATTCACCGCACATACCGCGGCGAGGAGCCCCGCACGGGCAGGGGCCGGGTTCGCTCGACACTCCCTGGCGGGAAGCGCCCGCAACGGCAAACACCGACAAAAGCTTCTCGACCTTGGGGCTTGAGCAATGCTTGCACAGGATTTCTGCGCCTGACGCGTACGAAATCTTCTCAAATCTGGAGCCGCAGTTCCGGCATTGATACTCGAAAATAGGCATATCAGCCAATATAGCGAAGACCGCAGCGTTTTTCAATTACCAATGGGCCGCGGTGGTGACTCGATTTGGCCGCCATGTTGTGCCACGGCCATCCTGGCCGTGATTTTTTGACCGAAGCACGGGCGAGGACGCCCGTGCCACCCGCGAGCAAAAGGGGCGAACGGCTCGGAATAACAGGAATGGGAATTGCCTCTTGGCGACCTACCGGGCTTATGCGCTGGAGTACTTTTGGCAGAGTTCCCTGACCCTGCTCATCATTTTGGGAATGCCGGTCATGGGATCTTCTCCCCTGCCTTCGTATTCAAGGGACATGTAGCCTTTGTAGCCGCCTTCCTGGAACATCTTCCACACACGATCCAGATCGATGGGCGTGCCGTCATCGAAATGATCGCGAATGTGGGTTTGGGTGGCGTACGGAATGCAGGCTTTGATCTGGGCATACTGGTCCTCGGAGCCTGTTGGGGTGAAGTGAGTGATATCGAGGTTGATGCCTGCGTAAGGCGAGTCTACCCGGTGCATGATTTCCAGGCAAACGTCAGAATTCTGCGTGACGCCGGAGTGGTCCTCGATGCCGAGCGTGATGCCCTTATTGCCGGCATAATCGCAGGCAGGCTTCATGGTTTCCACCACCCAATCGGTCCCCTGCTTCACAGTTGCGCCGCTGGGAAGCTTGCCTCCGAAAATCCGCAGGTGTGGAACTCCCAGTCCCTGTGAAACGTCCACCCACTTCTTGATATCTGCCAGCACTTCGCGGCGCTTGTCAGCGCTGGCCTGGACCATGCTGGACCTGCAACCCGCCCCGGAAAGCGGCACGCCGTTCTTGAAGGCGAGATGCCGAAGCTCAGCGAGGTAAGCAGGATCAGTGGATTTAAACCAGTAAACCGTCATGTCTGCGCCCACTGAGCCGATCTTTACGATCTCGTGAATGAAGTCCTGCATACTCATCTGCCCGCTCGCCAGATATTTGCGGTAAGAATATGCGCAACACCCCGGGAACATTCTGGCCTTGCCTGCCACGCTGCTGGTATCCGCGCCGCTGTCGGCCGCTTGCGCCTGCCCGGGCATGGCAAGCCCGGCCCCCACGTAGGCTGCTGCCCCCGCCGATTGCAGGAAACGTCTGCGTGTGAACTTGTCGTCCATTTTCGCCTCCGAAAGTTGAAGTTTATTTTTGCAAGGGCCGAACGGCAACTTCCTTGAAGAACACAATGTCGTTGTTGCTGTGGTTCTGGAGTCCGAAGTAGCCTTCATTGGGGCGCGGTCCGCGATAGGGTTCAAAGTTGAACTTGCGAGGCGGCGCCGCCTGGCCTTCGGTGTAATCCGTCACCTTGACGCCGTTCACCGTAACGATCGTGTGCGGACCGTCGAGCGTGATCACCATGGTGTTCCACTGTCCCGATCCCTTCCCAGGATAGGCAAGGGCCTTCGAGATGGAGTAAAGGCATCCGGTGGAATGATACTCCTTGGTCTCCCCTTTCGGGTCATTGTCGATTTGAACTTCATAGCCGTAATAGACGGGCATCCAGGGTTCGCGCGGTTCGATCGGAATTCGGATGAAGACGCCGGAATTGTCATTCTTGTCGCGCATTTTGTAGACGACACGAATCTGGTAATCGCCGAATTTCCGGCCCGTGTACCACAGCAGTCCCATGCCTCCGTATGATTCCAGCAGGCCGTCGGCAATCTTGAAGCCGCCGGGCCCCACGTGCTCCCAGCCCTCCATATTCTTCCCGTTGAAAAGCTGCTTCCAGCCGCCACTCTGGGCCATTCCGGGCGCCGTGACGAATCCAAGAATGGCACAGCACAGCAACAAGTGTTTCACCATTTTGCACCTCGATCAGATAAGAAAGAAGCGTCCTGGGCTCTTGAGCGAATCCGCGATTTCGAGGGACGCCACGCCGCCAGTGGTAGCAACGCCCTACGCAAATTCAGAGGCACTCAGAGAATAACGATGCTCTTGCGACTCGGTAGTGTAGCATATTTGGCATTTCAGGCAAGCAAATGCGCAGGAGTTATTCCCTCTCCGCATATGCCCGCCAGTCCTTTTTCCTGGCTGCAGCTCCTTATTCGACCGGCCAGCTTCCGCAGCCGCGGATTTTGCGAGCGGCCTCCGCCACGGTCTGGTTCGCGGGTTCGTTGGCCACTTCCGACGCGCCGGCGCCCGATGCTATAATTAAAGTAGCCGCAAAAGCGCCGAACCGCCTGGAGGGGGCAGAAGGGAGACCTTGGGGCCCCACCGGGAGCAGGTTCCCGGGGACCGCCGAGCAACCTTTTTATCCCAAGGCGACTTCTACATCATTAGGCCCCAGGGGAGGCGGTTGAGGGCAGTGCATTAATTAAATGGGCATCAAAACAATTCCTCAAACAAGGTCATATCTCAAGTCGCTGGCACTCCTGGTGGCGCTGGCCGGAATTTTTGTGCTTCCGCTGCGCGGCGCTCAACCCTTGAGCCAGGACGACATTACTCTGCTCCTGATTGGCGGCGCTTCCGAGTCGAAGATGATCACGCTGGTGGAGCAGCGGGGCGTGGACTTTCAGTTGACTCCGGAGCTGATTCAAAAATTCCAGAAGCAGGGCGCTACGCAGGCGCTGATTGACGCGATGGTTAGCAGCAATCGCCAAAGCGCGGCGAAAAAGTCGGGCCCTGCCACGGAAGCCTCCCAGAGAGCTCCTGGTTCGAGTTCGGGCATAAACCCTGAACTCCCCGGCTCCGGTCCCCAGGTCACGAATATATCCAATCCGCCCGCATCGACCGCCTCGTCGCAAAGCTCCAGGACTTCGGCGGTCAATCAAAAGATTAACGATGCGATCGCCCGTCCTTCCAGCAGTTCTGCACAGTCTGCCGGGGGCGAGGCTCCGCCTCCCCTGACGGCAGGGTCAAAGCAGGCGACGGAGGCTCCTTCGCCGAACCTGAGCGATCCCAGCCCCGCCCAGATCCAGAACATCATTCACGCCTTTGCAGCTAAAGAACTGACGTTCAAGCAGGCCAGGGATAATTACACCTATCGTCAGATCAACAAAGTTGAAACGCTGGACGCTGACGGCAGGGTCAACGGCATGTGGCAGCAGAATTGGGACATTCTTTTTGACGACCAGGGACACCGGATCGAAAAGGTTACGTATGCGCCTACGAGCTCGCTGACGGAGGTGACGATGACCGAGCAGGACCTGGATGCGATGCGCAGCATCCAGCCTTTCGTTCTCACCACCGACGAGCTTAATGAATATGAGATCAAGTATCTCGGTCACGTGAAAGTGGATTACATTACGGCCTATGTCTTCTCCATCCGCCCAATAGAAATCAAGAAACATAAGCAATACTTTAAGGGTGTGGTTTGGGTGGACGATCGCGATCTGCAGATTGTCAAGGCCCAGGGACGCCAGGTGCCAGAGGTGAACACCAGCAAGGAGCAAAACTTTTTCCCATCCTTCACGACCTGGCGGCAGCAGATCGACGGCAAATTCTGGTTTCCCACTTTTACGCTGGCGGACGACACCCTCTATTTCGCATCGGGCCCGGTGCACATCAAAGAGATCATCCGCTACACGGATTACAAACAGTTCAAGGCAAGTTCCGTGATTAAGGCTGTCGAGTCGATCGACCCGGCCAAGCCGGCCCCGCCGGATGCCAATACTCCTCCTTCCAGTTCCACGCCCAAAAAATAGCCTGGCCCTCCGGGACAGGTGTTTCCGCTGGTAAAATCTTGTGCATGAAAGTGGCTGGAGTGAATTGGCGCATGGTGCTGGTGCGGCCCCGCAATCCCCTCAACATCGGCGCCGCTGCACGCGCCATGGCCAATTTCGGTTTTGATGACCTGGTGATTGTGGCCCCATATGACCCTGTCTGGAGGGAGGCCCGTTCGGCCGTCGGCGCTGGGCATGTCCTGAAATCGGCGCGCATGGCAGACCGGCTTCCCGAAGCAATTGGCGACTGCAACTTCGTGGTGGGGACCACGACGGGCTCGCGACGAAACCTGGATCGTGGTCCCGTTCTGCTCACCGACTTCGCCTCAACCGCAGTGAAGCTTCCCGCCCGGGCGCGCGCTGCGGTCTTGTTTGGTTCTGAAAAGACCGGCTTATTGAATGATCATTTGAGTTACTGCCACATGCTGGTGCGGATTCCTACAACCGGCGAGTGCCCCTCGATGAACCTGGGACAATCCGTAGCGGTTGTCTGCTTTGAGCTGGCGCGAGCCGCTGGATTTCCCCACGCTGCCGCCAGCGGGCGCGCGCATTCGTCATTGCCGGCCAACCTTCAATCGCTCGACCACATCCTCGATCGTGCCGCCAGGCTCCTGGACCACGCCGGCTATTTCAAGCCCAAGGGAAAGCAGGCGCAGGTTTTGAAACTCCGCCGGCTGTTGATCGACCTGCGCTTGAGCAACCACGATGTGCGCGTGCTCGGCGGTGTGCTCGCACAATTGGAATGGAAATTGAATACAGGCCGGGCGTTCGGCAAAGAAGACTGCCCGGATGAGCAGGTTTAGTTGTCGGGAACGGTCGGCTGGAGTTCTCCCACCGGCTCGACGGGCCGCTCAAATCCGGGCTGGGTCTGGGGATCGCGCCAGTTATCAAGCAGCGCGATGTGCTGCACGCACTGGATGGTACAGCGCGAGGCGCACGATTTGATGGTGCGGTACTCGTGGTAAAGGTGCTGCGGTGTGTAGTTTTCCAGAGGGATGCCGGGATAACCCCGCTGCTGCGAGCAGTAATGGACCAGGCCGTCCTCGCAGACATAGAGATAGCGGCTTCCGGCGCGGCATCGCCAATCGCGCGGAATCCCCTGGGCCACATACTTCTGATGGCGATTAAATCGTGAGTATGAGCGCTTGCCCATGCCCATGATGGTGCTGAATATCTTTTGTTGCTGCGCGCTGAGCGGACGAAACTGCCCTTCATGATCGTGGATGACGCCAACCGTGGACGTAAAACCGAGTTCGATGGCGCGGCGTGCAACGGTGAGCGCGTCCTCGGGATCATTGACGGCGCTGCCCAGAACCGAATTGATATTGACCTGAAACACCGCATGCCCGGCAAGCAGTTGCAACTTCTGGTCAAGCACTTTCAGGCTTTTCTTTGAGATGTCGTCGGGCTTGACGTTGTCGATGCTGATCTGGAGATGTTCGAGCCCCGCATCGTTCAGGGAGTTGATTCGCGCCTGCGTCAGCAGATAGCCGTTGGTGATCATGCCGGCCATCATGCCGCGCCACCGAATATGCCTGATGATAGCTTCGAGCTGCGGATGGAGCAACGGCTCGCCCCCGCTGATGGTTATGATGCTCGTCCCCAGATCGGACAGGCGGTCAAGCCGGCGATACATCGTTTCAAGCGGCAACGGCTTGGAAAAATTGTCGTACTCGTTGCAGTAGGCACAGGAAAGGTTGCAGCGGCGAATAGGGATGATGTGGGCAAGGACGGGATGCCGAGAGGAGAGCAAGGCTTTGGAGATCATCCGAAGCTCTCGCACTCTCGTGCGAACAAATCGGGATTTTCGCTTCAGAGCGACTTTGTTCATCAAGATCAAGTCACCACTAAACCCGCGAACGCGGAATGCAATGCTCCCAAACAGCCCCGACGGTGCATGCGAAATATGATCCTGGGAAGCTGGGATTCCTCAAACTTGCCCATTATCGCCTGCTAAATTATAGATATACGACAAGATTGACGCAATCTGCAACCATTTCACTCTCAAATGTGGAAAGGGACGGTCGAAGCGTAAGAACCGGCTCTCAATCGGCGAGACCGTTCACGGCAAGTCGCTTTGCAGGAAGCGCTTACCTCCTGACCCGCTTGGCATCCTTTGCAACGTGGATCTGAAAGGTGGAGGATGGCAGATTGCGATTAACCTTGACAGAACTGTAACGGGCCACTAAGTAATCGCCGCCCGCCTCAAAAAACTTCTGCTGCACCGGAAGCCAGGATTCCTCGCTGATCCAAAGTTGGACCTTTGAAAGCTGAGACGCCACGCTCTCCTCCCGGGGAGTCAGTTCCAGAAGGGCAGTCGTATCCCCGCCCAACCCTTCTTCTCTCAGGTATTTCACCGCATAGACTTTTTGCATGTCGTCCGACTGGGTGCCGAATCCCAGCAGCAGAAACTGCTGGATCAGTTGAGAATGCTTGCTGGGATCAAATTCCTGGATCTGATTGATTTTTGGCTGGTAGATCTCCGCCTTGTTCTTCCTGAAAAGGATGATCTTAGGTACCGGCGCCGTAAACTTGATAAGGATATCGGGTGTTTTCGAATTTCGAAAATACAGCTCGCCGGATTCTGTGGAAAAGTCATTGACCAGGACCGTCACTTTAGTGTACTCGAGGTCCGCGGAGAGCGTCTTGAGGCGTTTGGCAGTCTGGTCCATATGGGAAAGGACTTGAGTGAGGTCCAACCGCTCCTTCCGGGCTTTTGAAAAAACCGGCAGGGCGTTTATCGCCAGCAAAACGCAAGATAGGCAGATGCAAACACCCTTTGATTTGATTCCGGACATGCTCATGTCACGCAATAGCCCTGTTCCATAAGAGTCCCCTCGGCGGCCGAGGGATGCCTTCTCAGCGTTTGAGCTCGACCGTGTAGCCGAGAATTACGTCCCCTGTTCCGAGGATCGGGCTGATGGACCTTATCTCGAAGGGCGGCGTAACGCGTTGCAGGAGCAACTGATGTACAGCGTCGTTGACGGGAACTTTCCCGAGCGATTCCACAAGCCTGGCATCCAGTTGATAGACCCACACCTGGTCTGTGTGACTGACTTCAACAATTCCCTGGACGTGTCGTAAGTCACTCAACTGGAGGCGAGGGCGATCGTGGAACCACTCGGTGGGAGAGAGAAAAATGAAGGCCAGAATCAGCAGGCAGATGACGTCATATTGCCAGCTTCCCCGCTCGTAAGACCAGAAAATCGCCCGCTTGATCACCAGCCTGATCTTGAAGCCGAGAGACGGGCGCCTGGCGCCCGCCGCGTGTACGTTGGGGCGCTGAACGGTTTCTTCGCCGAACTCGGTGCCAGGTGCCATACAAGTGTTATTGGTAAGATATCGAGAAAAGCTTGTGGAATCAATCGGAAACGACTCGGCCGTCACGCATGCGAATAATCCGGTCGCCCACTGAAGCCGCCTCCGGGTTGTGCGTGATCATCAGGATGGTCTGGCGAAAGTCCCGGTTCAGGTTTCGCAGCATGTTCAGCACAACCTGGGAGTTTTCAGTGTCCAGGTTGCCAGTGGGCTCATCGGCCAGCAGGAGCTTAGGCTCGCAGATAACCGCGCGCGCAATCGCCACGCGTTGCTGCTCGCCACCTGAGAGCGCATAAGGTTTACGGTCCAGCTTGTCTCTAATGCCCAGCATCTCCGCCACTGAGCCGAACCGATGCGGATTGAATCCGTCACCCTGAATGTGTTGTGCAATCGCGATGTTGTGCCTGGCAGTCAGGGTGGGCAGCAGATTGTACCGCTGGAATACAAAACCGATCTTGTGGCGGCGAAATTTTGTGCGTTCCCCGTCGTTCATCTCGAGGAAGTTGTTGCCATCCACCAGCACGCGGCCGCCGCTGGGCCGGGTTAAACCTCCCAGGACGTGCAGCAGGGTTGATTTGCCACATCCGGAGGGCCCCACAACAGCGAGAAATTCTCCTTCCTGGACGACAAGGTCCACCCCGCGCAGCGCCGGAACGTCAACTTTCCCGACTCGATAGGTTTTTGTCAGGTTCTCCGTTGAGATAATGGGTTCCATACAACCAAATCTGTTCCGGCTTTCCTCCGCAGCGGTCTCCAGAAATATAGATCCCATCGTGCTCCAACGTTCTCCTACTCGTACGCCAGCGAGTCCACTGGGTCGAGGCGGGCCGCACGTATTGCCGGGTAGAAGGCGCCCATCAATGAACCTCCCAGGGCCAGCAGTCCCGCCCAGAGCGCCCAATGTAAGGTCAATTCAACGGTTAAAGTAGGGAACGCCGCCACAATGCCTTTTCTTGCCAGCCACGTTCCTCCATATCCTGCAAGGATGCCGATGATGCTGAGCAGTCCGGCTTCCTGCAGTATCACACCTATGATATACCTTTTGCCTGCCCCCAGTGACTTTAAAATACCGATTTCGCGCGTTCTTTCAGTAATTGTCGTGTACATCGAAAGAAAAATGACCATAAAGCCGATTCCCACCGCTACCGCAATCATGGCCGTAATAAAGGCGTCCAACGCGGGAAGATCATTCGACGTCATCAGCGAGACATATTCCTTGACGGCGAGGATCTGGTGCGTCGGCAGCAGGTTGCGAATCGCCGTGGAAACAGACGGAATGTATCCGGGGTCGGTGCACTTGATATAAAAGATCGAAGCTTTATCATGCGCCCCGGTAAGGTCCTGGGCGGTCGATAAGGGAATGAAAATCCGCGCTCCCATGCCGTGCTCAACAATACCGGAGACGCGGAAGTTGTTATTCAGCAGATTCAGCGTTTGCCCAACTTTTACGTCATTCGAACGGGCATACCAGTCGTCCACAAGCATGTCATACGGATGCTCGAAGGGACCGCCTTTCAGGTAGACAAATCCGCCGCTCACCCGCTTGAAGCTCGGCATATCAACGCCATAAATCAGATTGATGCCGCCACGCGTGTTGAGAAACAACAGCACGGGGGTTACCGCCAGCACATGCGGGATTTCCGCAAGACGATCACCCACCTGGACCGGCATTGGGGCCTGGGTCAGCCCGAGGAACAACGAGGCGCCGGGAGGCTGCACCATGATGTCCGCTCCCACGCCCTGGACCCTTTTTGCCGTTTCATTCACCATGCCGTGGGTCATTCCGACGACGAGCATCACCATCCCCACCTCAATGGCCACGGCCAGAACGCTCACCAGCGTGCGGATCGGCCGGTGAAGAATATTCTCGAAGATCATCCTGTTGACCACGGTCCTCCCCCGGCTACTTTTCTCCGCCCAATTCGACCAGGGTTGAGTTTGGCGGCTGTTTCAACACAAATTTGTCCGGCGGAATCGGTTGATTGAACGTGGCCTTTTCCACCGTAATGGAAAGCGTGTAGCCTTCTTCCGGACGATTCAAGGTGATCTGGGCAGGATAACGGATCCCCTGGAAGTCGCGATAATCG
Organism: Terriglobia bacterium; assembly: GCA_035712365.1. NCBI lineage: Bacteria > Pseudomonadati > Acidobacteriota > Terriglobia > Terriglobia bacterium. The sequence goes on along the minus strand of DASTAW010000015.1, from coordinate 147,380 downwards.
GTGTATTCAACACCTTCCACGAGCGTTCCTCCGGGCCCGTAAAGCTGAAGGCCGGTAATACTCATATCGGAGCGATCGATCCACACTTTCCGTTTCAGGGCCAACTCACCCGAGCCGTTCGGTTCAACGACATTGATGACGTAATAGTACTTGTCATTGGACGCGTGGACCTCCTCATTGAAGAACTTCTCTTTTGTTTCATCGACGGGAGGAATGAGCAGGGCATCCAGAATATGAGAGGGCCTGAGATTTTCCAGAGGCTGATTGGCCGATCCTCGGTAGTCGACCCTTCCCTCGATGAACTTGTTTTTTGGAGGGATGGAAACTCGAAATTGCCGTCCGTCGGAAACCATGTCAAAAATTTCTGTCTTAACCACCGGCGCCTGGCCAAGAATGCGGATCGTGGCTGGTTTCTTCAGGAGGATAAAGCCGCCGACGGTCTGGTACTCGTTGATGACTCCTGTATAGACCGAGCCGGTGGTCGGCTTAAACTCGACGGTTGCGGTCATGGTGCTAATGCGCTGGCTCCACGCATCAACCTCTCTGGCAAGCTCCGCAACGGTGGCTTGCCTGGGAGGGGCTGAAACTGGCGGTGGGGAAAGACGGATCTTATGCTTAACAGCGCAGCTCCACCCTCCAATCATCACTGCCAGGAGGAGTGGGACAGCGGCCAAACGCCCGGTCAAAATCGGGAACTTGGGGCATGGTTCACACAAGTTCTTAGACTAGCACAGGCGGTATCTGTCGTCAATTCGCGCCTTTTGTTTTGTTGCGGATGCGGGGGATGCTGCCCGACCTGACCGCGTGGCACGGCACCGTTTGGCTCACTAAGCTGTCAGCCCCGGACAGGAGTGGCCAGCGTGCAGCCCGAGCTTGGGTTTCGTGGATCCAGTCATCAGGCATTCAGACAGTACCGGTAGGCATCAATGTGCGTTCGGGCCAGGTTCTTCCAACTGAATTTTTCAGACCGTTGCTTACCGCTCAGGCCCAATCCCCGCCTGACTTCAGAACTGTTTAGAACTTCACTGATCTTGCCAGCCAATGCTTCATGGTCTGGCGGGCTATCATAGTAGACGGCTGCCTCGGCCGCAACTTCCTCTGTGGAAGGGATGCGCGAGGCGACAATCGGCAGCCCGAAACACATTGCCTCCACCAATGGAGTGCCAAATCCTTCATACCAGGAAGGGAATGCAAAAAGTTCAGCGTGCGTATAAAGCCAGGCAAGCTCTTCGTCGGTCACGAACCCGGCCAGGATATACCGTTCGCGACAACTCTGGTGCTCAATTGAACTCCTGATTTCCGGAAACCCGAAGCCGGGTTTGCCCACCATCACGCACTGCAGGTCAAACTCCTCGGCGACGCGGGCAAACGCCTCCACCAGTGTGGTCACATTCTTCCGCCGTTCGAGCGTACCAACGAAAAGGATGTAGGGCTTATGGAGGCGCAACCGACTGGCAAGCTGACGGCGAAGTTCTTCGCACCTTCCGGCCGGTACTTCGGGCAGACGCGAGTCCCCGTTCCAGGCGCTCCGAACCTTTTCTTTGGCCAGGCCGAAGCGTTCGATGACCTCTTTCCTTATTGAGGCCGAAGGGCAAAGAATGAGATCGGCAACATTGACTGCCCGCGAAATAGCTTTGCGGATATAACTTACATAGGTCCGAGGAAGGGATTCAGGCATTTTCCAGGCAGTCAAGTCGTGGACGGACGCCACAAACCTGGCCTTGGATTTGCGATTACGCGGTACAAGGTAGTTTGTAAAATGGACGACGTCGGCATCAAGTCTGAGAATCTGAGCCTGGAAAGCTGTTTCGAGCCATGCTGCGTAGGCGAGGCGCCGGGCGATCGAGGGGCGGATTTTCCGGACCAGGTTCCTCGCTGGCGGAAGAACCTCGATTTCAGGATACTTTCCCAGTTCTCGCGCGAGGTTCACGGTATACCTGCCCACGCCCGTTCCTTTCTCCACCGAGAACCCGTCTTCGAGCAGAAGTTTCACCTGATACCTCGATCTGGTGCGCAGCCGGAGCAGTCCATTTCCCGTAAAGCGAGTCACTCCGTAATTTCAGAAACGATTCGTTTCTCCTTTGCCAGCCCCGCTTCCGACAGCACGCCGGGATAACGCCGCTCCGATGCTGTCCGCCAGCAGTTCGCTCCAGCGCTCGCGAAAAGCACTCACCGAAAAATCACGCTCGACCGTGTCTTGGGCGCACCTTCCCAGGCTTCTGGCGAGTTCGTCATTGCCCAGGAGCTGCTTCGCGCGCTCGACAGCCTGCGACACGTTTTCCACCAGGAAACCGTTTTCGCCGTCCCGGATGGGAGTAAACGGATGCTTCAGCGCAATCGCCGGCATACCGGAGGCCATCGCCTCCAGCAAGGCCAGGTTGTGGCCGGCCTCGGGCTCACGTGTAAGGTTCAGATACGCTCGGTGGCGTGAGTAGAGCGACCTCAAGTCATCCCAGTTTTTCGAAGGGCGGGAACCAGGAACGTGCGGATTCTCGCCGACGACGGTGACAGGAACCTGTTTCCGGATTTCCATCAGCTCATCGAAGGCAAAATGCTCCCTGTGCAGGGTGTTGCCGACAACCAGGAGAGACCGCTCCGTGCCCTGATAGGCCTCCATTTCATCCAGAGGTATGCCCTGGTCGATTGTCGTCCCATCGAATCCCCAATCGGACCGCGCGTAGGGAGAGATGAACACGACCCTCATCAGTCCCAGAACAACCAGAGGGCGCAGCACGGCACTGGAGTAGAGCTGCTTCGCAAATCTGCGAATCCTGCTGCGGCTGAATCCGCTGCGCGCTCTTCGGCCATGGATGACCTGAATGTAAGGCTTATGGTAGCGCAGGCAGTAAGGAAGAAGCCTTCCCAGGTCGTGCCGAACATCGTGCCCGATCACAGCGTCAAACCGTGCGAAATCCCGCCGCGCGGTGTCCCATGTTCCCAGCTTGTAATTTGCCGGCATGGGACGGTTCCACTCCTGCCATTCGCCCATGACGAGCCACTGATGCCCGATTTTCGACAGGTTGTAGAGATAGCCCGTGTGCCAGTTGCAGGTAAGGAGGTTAAGGCTTGGAACTTTTCCCATATCAGGATTATCCCGGCCGATGCCGGATGATTCTATCAACTTGCGGCAGGAACGGGATCTTGAATCCGGTGATCATTGCACAATTCCAGAAATAGCCGCTCATATGAGGCGATCACTTTAGCCGGTTCGAAATCGGTTACCCGTTCCATCGCAGCCGAGATCAGTCGCTCACGGAGGGCCGTATCGGTCAGCAGCGAAACGATCCCTCGCGCCAGGGCCTCCTCATCGGCCACCGGAACCAGGATTCCACATTTGCCGTTCAGAAGGACTTCCGACGGCCCGGCCACGCAGTCCGTCGCTACCACGGGCAGCCCGCACGCCATGGCCTCTACAAGAACCATTCCAAATCCCTCGCTAAGGGACGGAAACGCGAACACGGAGCTCCGGGACATGTAGCGATAGGGGTTGCTCTGAAAACCTGCGAAGCGGACCTTTTCCTGCAGTCCTTTCTGTCTGACCAGTTCACGAATCGCATTCTCCAGTGAGCCTTCACCGACCAGGACCAGCCGGGCATCGATTTCCTTGATCACGCGCTCGAAGGCGCCAACCAGGTATTCCAGTCCCTTCACGGTTGCCATTCTGCCGACCCAAAGTACCACAGGCCTGTCTCTGTCATGCAACCATGGATCGTCGACCTGTTCCCGAGACAGCTTCTGGATTCTTTTGATGTCGACCGGGTTGTGAATAAGAACTATTTCCCCCTCCGCAACCTTCATTTCTCTCACAAGATATTGCCGCACGCCGTCGGAGATTGCGACAATCCGGTCGGCAAGCGGATACAGGAACCAGTTGAGGAGACGCATCATCAGTGACGTCACCCGATCTGCGCGATACTTCAATGCCCCCGCTCCATGCTCCCCAATGATGACGCTCGTGTTCTTCCTCGCCAGCCTAGCCGCCAGAATCAGTCCCCAATTGGTCATTCCACCCATCCCGACGGCGATCTCAGGCTCTTCCAGACGAATTATCCGCCGCAGTCGGAATACCGCTGTCAGGTTGGCTTTCAGCTTCTGAAACAGGCTGCCGCCCCCATGGATGTGGAGAGTGTATTCGGTGGTTCCTTCAGGGACTGGAAAAACTCTCGCTTCCGAATAGGTGACCAAGACCGGATTAAACACATCCCGGTTCAGGTGATTGAGAATGCCCGACGCCACCTGTGGAGATCCGCCGTCTTTCAGGTCATAACAGAAAAATAGAACCTTGCGCATCGGCAGTGTAGCTCCCGATCTAGCTGCTGAGCACGGGTGACGTCACCTTGCTGCTCCGCGGCCAGGCTGGATGGGCAACGCGGGAAGCCTGGGAATTCTTCGGCCGGCGGTATTGCGATACTTCCGGGCCATCGGCAGCAGGAAGAAAATGCAAAAGGGGAGGAGCAGCACCAGAGGGGGAAGTATCGACAATGCAACGCCCTCAAGGCCGACTAAGATGATTCCGGTGCTGCTGAGCTGGATGCCGTAACTGACAATCCCGCCCCACACGACCAGCGAAACAAGGTTCATTGTTTCCTGGCGATAAAGATACCTGTGGACCAGGCCGAATCCCAACCCCTGAAGGAACGAATACAACAACAAGCCCGCCATTCCCCACTCGATGTATCCTGTCCCTTCCGGTGTCAAGGTGACCGACAAATCCACGCTGTCGGGCGGCAAACCCTGCATGAGGTTGTACACATATTCTGATATCACCGGCGTTTTGGGCGCGCCTGTCAATTGCTCGTTGATCCGCTTCATTTCAAGACGGAGCGCACGGCCGTGCATGGGGCCTCCGAAGCGTTCCATGTACTTGAACGTAAAATCGAGGGGATCCGCAGCCATGGTGGTAAGCCGATCCGCGTAGGTTTGATAGATGCCTTCCGCCTGCCAGTACCCTTGATAGGACACCATGCGAACCGCTACGATGATTGCCGATACTGGAACGACGATGATAATCAGGGGCAACACAGTTTTCCAGAATTCCCGTTTCTTGTTCATGTAAAAAAGCAAAATGTTAAACCAGACAAACACCATGATGGCTGCGCTCTTGGTAGCAAGCAACCCGTTGGCAAGGATTGCAAGCCCTAGTCCCAGATACATCATTCCCTTGGCCATGGGGGAACCGGTTTCGCGATAAACGGCCCATGCCATAAGCCCAAGGACCGCATAGCAGCCAGGGCCGAAAACCGTCATCAGCCGATTGACCACGCCGCTGGTCGATTGGACCCAGGCGAGCGCAGGATTACTGGCAAGGATTGGGAATCCCTGATTAGCAAAAAAGATGATCGTCACGAAAGTCGCGGCAAGAAGCGATACAAACAAGCCGACACTCAAAGGCAAAGCTGGAAACAGCAGCTTGATCCGCGTCAGCCCGGGTTGATTGCCGGGCTTTGGATCAGCGCTTGACGAGTTGCGCTTAACCCGCAGATTTCGAGTCTTAATTCTAGATTTACCGCCCCGAAGGGAAAAAAGGAAATCGGCTACGAGAAGGCCCAGAAAAAACATTGCGAAGCCGGCGGCTGCATATTCATAGGAAGGGCCCCCGAACTGGGCATGAATTTGCAGAAGCCCCACGAATATGAACGCGAACAGCGCCGCCCAAAAAACAGGGAGGCAGAAAACGGTTTTATACCGCCAGATGATCGCGGCGATGATTCCGGCAACAGCAAGAGAAACTGCGATTTCAGTCAAGTTTGCTTCCTGGAAACCCGACCATCGTACAACCACCGATTATAGAACACGCACGACCTTCGGGGTAGATGCGCGCGGGTTCCTGAAGGATAAAGTGTCTCCGAAGCGTCTGCCAGGCCCAATGAGGATTGCATAATAGAGTGACGGACTTCCGTAGCGCTGGTCCCGCCAAGCGGGACCGGCCCTGAAATTGCCGCCAGGACGACGGCGCTACAAACTATCTTGTCACCATATTTTGTAATCCTCAGTAGATTGGTCGCCCTGGCATGCCGGGACAGCGAGATTAGATTCTAAAGCCTCTCATCTGTTCAATGGGTCAGATCGCCCACAACTCTGGCTGCATCGACAGAACTTGCGCCGCAGCTCTCCGGCTGCTTCTGCGCGATCACCGTGAAAGTTTCACACAGGTTCCGTTGGTTCAAGCGTGAAGTGAAAATTTGCCAGGCCAGTTCGGAAGCGTGCAAAGGCAAGAGGAAGTTGCAATATTCAGAACGATATGCAGGATAGATTTGCACATCTCTGAATCCCACACCCAACAAGAGAGCTTCCAAACGAGAGGGATAGCAATGGCGGTAATGGGCGGGGAAGCCCGTCTCCCCCTTGCTTTCCCAGTGGAGAAAACTCAACAGAACTTTCGAAAGTTGGTTCGGCAAGGCCGCGTTGAGCAGCGCGTACGGCGCGAACTTGTTGGGGACGTAGCTGATCAGGGAACCGCCTGGGCGGAGGGCGCGCAGTATATGAAGGTACATTGCGCTCGGGTTAGTAACGTGCTCCGTGACGCTGCGAGCGATGGCCAAATCTGCTGCGGGCAGAGCAGTTCCCTCTGTAATGTCACCACAGATCGTCTGATCGTAACAGCCTGGCGGCGCCGCCTCGAGTTCTTCCTGTGAAATATCGACACCGATCACGCGCAGATCTAGCGAGGCCTTCAGGTCAGGGGCGATGGCTGGCCTCTTTCCTCCCCCAACGTCCAGCACCACCATGCCGGGGTGAAGGGCAGACCGTATCGCAGCCATGAAGTCAACGGAGCCATCGCCTCTGCGACCGTGAGGGTCAAGGAGCGCGTCCAGCTTCCGTGACCAACCACGATTCAGCGTTATGAGGCGCCTGGCAATCGCTATTGATGCTGACACAGCGCGCTATTCTCGAAATATAGAATGTGTGAAAGCACCGGCCCGGGATTTTGCAGCAAGCGGAAGCCCTTGCGCTGCAGTGTCTCTGTGACCTCGTTCGCAAGGGTTGGGGAGTGATACTCCAAAACAATTCTCCGAATCGATCCCAGCCGTCCGTCCGCTCCGGAAAGTACCCTGGTTTCGAAACCCTCGACATCGATTTTGAGCAAGTCGATCTTCGGGAGCTGGTAGGCCGTCATCATTTCCTCCAGCGTGATCTGGTCCACTTCCGTAAACCCGGGCCCCTGTTCACTCACATCGACGACGCACCCCGTTCCGCTCGAATCGCCTTTCCTGAAGCAGGCCTTGCCGGTTCGATCCCCGACGCACTTGGGGATTACGGTTGCGTTGGAAATACCGTTCAAGTCCAGATGGGCCTTAAGCCACGTCAGGTTTTCGGCATCTGGTTCAACCGCATACACCCAGCCGTGCGGGACCCGCATCGCAGCATAACACGTGAATATCCCCTGGTTGGCGCCCAGGTCCACCACGATATCGCCCCCCTGAGGAACAAAAGCGGGGAAAAAGCTGTATGCTGCCGCCCCGAAAATTTCGTAGTACATGGACACGGTGTGGTTGTCACAATAAAAAGATATATCAAAATTCACGATGATATGTTTCCGCGCCCCAATTCTTCTCGGCCGTCCCAATCTCTCCACGAGCACTTCATCTTCCAGCTTGACCAGAAGGGCCCGGTAAAGGCTCGTCGCATCTCTGGCGGTCAGCAGGGTCTTCGCATAGAGCAGCGAGCGCTCCGCGAGTATACGGGGGTGGCTACTGGTTCTCATGTCTCACGTCCAGGAAGCCATCCTTTGTACAGGCGGGATGGCCCAAATCCCTGGTGCTTTTTTTCAGGGGCTGATCCGTTTCCCGAGCCGGCCAAGGACACCGTCGATAGCTGCCTGGCAAAGGACCTTGCAACGGGCAATCTTGTGATCGTAGAAGACGAGCGCGGCTCCAAGCGGCCTTGTAACAGCCAGCACAGGAACCAAAGGAGCCAGCCAGGGCTTCACATATCGGGTTCTGATGAAAATCGAGTTGCGAAGATTGTAATAGAACCTCCAGCTTTCACTCAGCGGTGCTGCCGGGCCCCTCGACTTTTTCACCAGGGTACTGCTTCGAGGAGACGGCACCCAAACGTATTTGTGAATGACTTTGCTGGCGGGAACCAGGAAGACCTTAAACCGCCTCGAAATGCGATAGATAAACTCCGTGTCATCCCAGTAAATGAATAGATCTTTGACTGGCAGCCCGACAGCGTCGATGGCCTCTCGCCGAATCATCCCGCCCAGAAAGCCCGCAGCTTCGATGGGGACAAGCGATTGACCGAGAGATCCCTCGCTGATGGCCGGGCAGGCTGCCATCAGCCAATTGAACCGTCTGTAAGGGAAAACCTGGGCTTTCCCGTTGGAGTCAAGCACAAGAGATGCCAGGTACCCCACAGAAAGATCGTTAAAGGCTGGAGATTCGACGAGCGTCATCAATGCGTCAGGCATCGGCTCCACGTCGTCGTCCATCACCCAGATCCAGTCGTGTCCTTTTTCATGCGCCAGGCGAATGCCTTCGTAAAAGCCGCCTGCTCCACCCACATTCTCCTCCAGCCGAACGTGGGTCATCATGCCATCGTATTTTTCGCTTAACATTTCTGCGGTGCCGTCAGTGGATGCGTTGTCGATGACCAGAATTTCATCGAGCGGGCGCTCCTGGGCGATGAGGGCATCAAGACAACCCGCCAGCAGAACACGACGGTTGTAGGTGACCACCACGGCGGCAATACGAGGATGGCTCTTAGCAGTCGTCATGGACCACCTTCTCCCGCTTGCCTTCCAGGATGTGATCAACGGCTTCCACTCCCATCATCACGGAGTGGTCCATGTTCCCCACTTCGTAGCGCCAGGCCCCGAACCTGCCACGCGAATAAATCTTCATCTGCAAAAGTCCGGGCAGGATGATCTCCAGCGCGGCATCACGGTCCAGCGTGGGGATAGGGTAAGAATACGGCACTTCCCGAACATAGCGTGAAACCACCCGCTCACGGTCGCCAGGTTCCAGCAGGCCTTCGCGGATGAGCCCCGCTACGGCGCGTTCCATCAGGTCATTGCGGTCAATCGACGAGCCATCCCGCAAAGAGACCTCACACATCAAAGAGCTGTAATGTTCCACGTCGCCGCGCGGGACGTTAAAGGGTGAGTAATTGGAAAAGTATGTCGCCCGATAAAATGGAATCTCAGGTGACGGGAAATAGACCCAGCACTTCGTTGTATCGAGTTTCTTTTTCAGCCCTACTCCGAGCACGACCAGATTGTTGTGCTTCAACTGGCTCGCAGCTTCGATGAGCCGATTTTCAGCAGGTTTCAGGAGATTGACCAGCCGATCAACCGGGACCGTGCTGATGAGCGAATCGAATCGTTCGCCGGTCCCATCGGCGAACGATACGGTGCGCCGTTGCATATCGACTTCCACCAGGTCCTTTCCATATGTGATGTGGTCGCCAAGATGCGTGCTGACCCGGCGATAGAGTTCACCCGTTCCGCCATGCAAAGGGAACTTGAATTTGCTGTTGGGACCCCAGCCCAGGTCATCCTGGCCGCAAACAACGTTGTGGAGCAGGCGTTTGAAGTCCACCACAGAGACGCGGTCCGCAATCCAGTCCTTTGACATCTCCTCCAGCGGCGTCGTCCAAACCTTGGTATTGTAAGGAAACATGAACTGGGCGGCAATTCCATCCCCGAACGTTGCCACGATCCAATCCCGAAAATTGCAAGCGCGGTTCGCGCTTGAATTTCCCCATGCCCTGGCCGCGCCCAGCAGGCACTCGACCTGAGCTTCTTTGGGAAGATAGCGGAGGTTGTTCTGGAAAGGATACGGTACCCAATTGCGGCCGTTGACAATCCAGCTTTCGCGGATGCGCTCATGGACCTCATCTCCGAGGAACCTGTCGATCAACTGATCGAAGTAGGGGAAATGGGAAAAGATGACATGCCCGCCTTCGTCCCAGGTAAACCCGTGTTCGTCAACAAAAGACGCCGCATGCCCGCCCGGGTAATCTTGACGCTCATACAAGGCCCAGTTTTCGTGACCGAGGTCGGCTAATCTCAAGCCTGCGCCCATGCCCGTCGGTCCTGCCCCAATAATCACAATTCGCTGCATCATTCTCTGTTTGCCATCACCGTATGTTTCTCGGGCCATTCCTGGTGAATCATGGAGGCCTGCCCTGCCAGGCTGGGCCACACTCGGGTCTATAGGAAAGCACGCCCCGTCCCCGGCGGAGCATTCATTGTATATCAGGAACTTTACAGCAAATGATCGAGGTGCTGGTATCCTGAGACGGTATAAGGGTGAAGCGTAGTGTTGAGTAGCGGATCAATCGGGGCAAGTTTCGGTTGACACGGAGAGGGAGGCATGGGAAAGTTCATCGCTCAAAAAAGGGAGCGGCTGCTCAGGTTTGATACACGGAACGTAAGGGCGACAGACGCATACGGACGTTCATGAAAGATTCCCTCGAAGCAACAGGATTGAACTCCCTCGGGAATTTTCGGCTGCTAGTCCGGCGGGTCCTCCAAAGCGCGGTCGCGCGAAACGCTTTTTCCCTCTACTCGTTCCGCTTTTCCAACTATCTCCTCCAATTAATCACTATTCCTTATCTGGTCCGTGTATTGGGCGCTGAATCTTTCGGCCTCCTTGGGTTCGCCCAGGGTCTGGTCAACAGTTTTGCCGTCGTCGTTGATTATGGATTTGACTGGTCCGCCACGCGGGAGATATCGACCCGGAGGGAGAACATTGCGTCGGTCAGCCGTGTCGCAATGAGCATCTGGGGAGCGAAACTTTGCCTTTGCCTGCTTTGCCTCATGGCGTTGCTTCCTGTCACCTTGCTGGTTGCCAAAGTAAGGATGGCCGCATTGCTTGTTTTGGCCCTGACGGGCATCATGTTTGGGAGGGTACTCTTCCCGACCTGGCTCTTTCAGGGCCTCGAAAGAATGGGAGCTATCGCCGCTATCAACGTTTCGATCAGAGCGATCGGATTGCTGGCCTTGATTCTTCTTGTGCGTGGTCCCAATGACCTCCTGGCTTGCGCCATCATTCTGTCCGGGCAAGCGTTTCTTACAGGGGCTTGTGGCGCGGTCTTTGCTTTTTTGAAGTTCCAAATTCGGCTTGTCTCGCCGAGCTGGCGCGACATCATGACGAGTTTGAAGGACGGCTGGGCCCTGTTTCTGTCTTCTGGGGCGTCAATACTTTATCTTTCAGGGAACGCCTTCATATTGGGAATGCTGGTTCCGGACATTTCAGTGGTGGGCTATTATGATGCCGCGGAACGTCTCGTTAGAGTGGCAATGGATCCGCTGGGTCCGATCTACCAGGCGTTCTTTCCCAGGATCAATAAGCTGGCCCACGCTTCGAAGGAGCTTACCCTTCGCGAAGGTAGAAAGGTCCTTGCTCTACTGGTCCCGCTTGGAATCGCAATCTTTGCAGTGATGATGGTTGGCTCGCCCATCATCGTGAGACTGGTGTTTGGAGCGAAGTTCATGGCCTCGGCAGGCATTTTGCGAATCCTTTCTTTCAATGTCCTGAACCTGGCGCTGGCTGCGGTCTGGTCAACGCTGATGATGATGTCCTTCAAGCGGGACTATGCCGTGGTTAAGATACTACTTGGCGCTGGACTGGTGAACGTGGGGCTCGCCTTTCTGCTGGTTCCTGCTTACGGAGCAAAGGGCATGGCCGCATGTGTCGTGGCTGCTGAAACCTTTGTTAACGTAAGCTCTTTCCTTTACACGCTGAAGCACGGTTTGAATCCGCTCCGACTCAAGGTCGGGCAACAGGGGGACTGAAATGAGGCAGGCTTAGCTATGGCAATTGGCGAAGAACAGGCGGCCTTGTGCTGCGATCCAGAGTTGAAGCGCGGTTTGCTAAAGAAGCTTCTGATGCTGGGCTACTGCCGTGCTTACGGACATCCCGATCTTCATACTCATATCCGGTGGCGGGCCTTGAAGCCGATTCTTTCCGGCGGCGCCTTTCGCGGCCGTCCCATCGTACTGGAAATCGGCTGCTCTTCCGGGATCATATCATTTGCAGTAGCGCGGCAGCACCGGAATGTCAGCATCGTCGCAGTCGATGCTGACGGTGCAGCGATCCGAACCGCGGAAAGCGCAAGAAGCCTGAACGAAGTGTCGAACATTGATTTCCGGGTTCTGCGGGTTCCAGGCCTGGAAAGCTTTGCTGATGGAACGTTCGATGTGGTCTTGCTGATTGATGTTATTGAGCATGTGGTTGAGGATGTGATCCTGATGAAGGAGATTGGCCGGATTCTGAAACCGGGAGGGAAAGTGATCATCTCGACGCCAACGCCCAACTATCCCCGGATCTTCGGCCGGCGGTTTCATGAACTAGTTGGCCATGTTCGCGACGGATACTGGAAAGGAAGTCTGCAGGTCGTGCTGGGTGATGCAGGATTCGGTGAGATGCAATGCAAGCCGTACACCTATCCCCCCAGCGCACTGGTCTGTTTTGCCTTCTATCGCTGGCTTATCAATCTGCAACCCTTATCTTCGTGCTTCTCACCTCTGCTCAACCTGTTTTCCTATCTTGACTTCCTCTGGCCGGTTCGAAAAGAAAGGTTGGCGTGTTCACTTGCGATGGTCGCTGTCAAGCAAGGTTGATTGTTGCACTCAGAGCTCGGAGTAATCGGATTTCGTTGCTGTCGGGTCAGTTGGTGTGTTCCCGGAAGTACTCGATTGTGGCTTGCAGTCCCTCTTCCAACGACACTTTTGGTTCCCATCCAAGCAGGCGGCGGGCGCGGGAGATGTCTGGACAGCGCACCTTGGGGTCGTCGGTCGGCAAAGGATGGAAACCTACCGGGCTTGGACTGCCTGTCATTTCCGTGATGATTCGAGCGATAGCAACGATTTTCTCTTCCCTCGGATTGCCAAGGTTAACCGGATAATGAATTCCCCAGTCTTCTGCTTGTGCGCCCGCCGCCCGGGAATCAGAGCCAGCCAGCAAGAGGCGCATCAGGCCGTCGATCAGGTCACTGACGTAGCAGAAACTTCTTGTCTGGCTTCCATCGCCGTAAATTGTCAGTTCCTTTCCCTCGAGGGCCTGAACAATAAAATTGGAAACTACCCGGCCATCGCTGGCGCGCATCCAGGGGCCGTAAGTATTGAATATTCTTGCGATCCGAGTGTCCAGGCCGTGGCGCCGATGATAGGCCATAGTCAGGGCCTCAGAGGCTCGCTTGGCTTCGTCATAGACACTCCGGGGACCGATGGGATTCACGTGGCCCCAGTAGCGTTCGGTTTGAGGGCTCACATTCGGGTCGCCGTAAACTTCCGAAGTGCTGGTGAGCAGAAAGCGCGCTTTCTTGGCCAGGGTCAAGGCGAGCAAGTTGCGGGTTCCGATGGTCCCCACTTCCAGGGTCTCAATCGGGAACCGGAGATAATCAGGTGGGCTTGCCGGACACGCCATGTGAACGACAGCGTCCAGTGGCCCCTCGATTTCAAAGGGTTTCGTGACGTCCTGAATGATGAACCGGAATGACGGGCCTTGCTCAAATTCTCCTATGTTTTCGCGGCGTCCTGTCATGAGATTGTCCATGCAAAGGACTTCATTCCCCTGCGTAAGCATCGCCGCGCAAAAATGCCTGCCGAGAAAGCCTGCTCCCCCACTGATTAAAATTCGCATTTGTCCTCTAAGTGCCCGGGTGAACCGCGCATATCACGTTATCTGCCCCATGCTTCTGGAACATTATAGCCCCGCGACCCCGGTTATGGCGGCGCCCGTCTGCCACACGGGTGCAAGGACCGCGATGCTCAGCCGCAAACCTGCCCAGGATCTCGGCGCCGGTTTTGAAAGGTGTGATTAATGAAGGGTTCGTCTGGCAGAGTCTAATCCCGGATCAGTAATACGTGCCCCTACGTCGCCTGGCCGTCCGCGCGGTAATCGCTGCCATATCCGTAACCGTATTGCTGGTAGGCGCCGTACTTGCCGCCATAATTCGACTTGTGGATCTGAACATCGTTCAGTGCCACCCCGAGAATGCGCGCCCCGGACCCATAGAGCAATGTCCTGGCCCTGCGAACAACGTCGTAGGGAGTTTCATAGGCACGGGTGACCAGGACCACCGCGTCCGTAATCGTGGCAAGGATGCGGCTGTCGGCGACCGTCAGAATAGGTGGAGAATCGACGAGCACGTACTCGAATTCCGCGTGGAGCCTCTTCAGCAGCTCCGCCGTCAGCGAAGACGACAGAACTTCCGCGGGGTTGGGAGGGATGGGTCCGCAGGGGATGATGGAAAGATTGGGAACTCCATTGACCGGCAAAATGGCCTCTGAGAGCTGGACCCGCCTCGTCAGGCATTGGACAAAGCCCGGACTGTTTTTTACTCCTGCTGCCCGATGGCAGGCAGGCCGCCGCATGTCACAATCCACAATCAAGACCTTGCTGCCCAGGCTGGATAGGGTGGCGCCCAGGTTCACCGTGGTGGTGGTCTTGCCTTCACCCGGCAGCGCGCTGGTTACCAGCAATAATTTGGGCACGGGGTTGGCTGAAAGCAGAATCGACGTTCGCAGGGACCTGAAAGCCTCCACAGCCATAGGGTCTTTCTGCAAAGCCAGGCCGTAGGAACCATTCGAGCCATTCCCGATGGTGGTGATTCCCTGTTCCAATAATTTTGAGGAACCATTCAGATGGACCGAGGGAATAAGGCCCAGAGAAGGAAGACGAAGCAGAGACTCCACTTCATCAGGGGTCTTGAGCGTATTGTCCAGATATTCCTGGAAGAATGCCAGTCCCACACCCATGCTCAGGCCCAGAATTAAACCGAAGGCAAGGTTGAGCATCACCCGGGGCTTGGCCGGTCCTTTCGGTACCTGCGCCGGATCAACCACCCTGATATTACTGGCGTTCAATCCAGCGGCTACCTGAGCTTCCTTCATCCGCTGCAGAACGCCGTCATAAAGCGAGCGGTTCGTGTCCACCTCGCGCTTCAGGAGGTTGTACTGAATGGTTTTTTGAGAGACAACGTCCACCAGCCCTTCCTGCTGGCTAATCAGCTTGTTCAGATATGTCTCCCGCACAACGGCGGCGTCATACTGTTGCGCAATGTTTTGAGTCAGGGCCTGCTTCTGGTGGTCGAGATTAGCCTGGAGCGTGTCAATCTGTTTCTTGAGGGCCATCGCTTTCGGATATCCAGGTTTCACGGTAGCCGTCAGTTCGGAATACTGGCGCTTCAGGTCAGAAAGAGTTTGCTCGAGTGTTTGAATGAGCCTGTTGTCAAGAATTCCTGGGAGGTCCTGCACCTTGCCTGCCTGGACCAGGCTGTACTGGGCTTGCTTCTGGGCCCGGTCCCCCTGGGCCCTGGTGTACTCCTCCTCAAGCTGTTCCAGGCGGGCATTGGCCATGCTCTGAGCCTGCGCGTTTACAGCGTTCTGAATAAATAGGATGGAATTCTTAGCCGCATAGGCCTGCAGGGCATCTTCAGAAGATTTGAGCTTTGCCTTCAGCTCAACCAGCCGCCCAGAAAGCCATTCCGACGCCTTCAAGGCTTCATTCCACTTCACCTGGAGATTTTGGTCGATATAGTCTTCGCTTAGCTGATTGGCAATCCGCGACGCCAAGGCCGCATTTTGAGAGTAGAAGGTGACTTCAACAAGATTGCTGCGTTCAATGGGACTGACCGCGACAGCCCTCATGAAATTGCCCACGCTGTTGCCGTACGCTTCCGAGTTGGGGTCCGGAGGGTTCGGGTCTGAGGAGGAAGGGATTTTGTCGGGGTCCTTCGTGACCAGCCCCAAAAAACTGCGGCTTCGATAAAACTCTGGATACTGGTAAAGGCGCAGGTCCCGCACCACCCGTTCTGAAAGCGAGCGGCTCTTTAGAATTTTATACTGCGTTTCACGGTAACTCTGAAGGTCCCATGCAGGCCCCGCCTGGGCAATCTGCTGGAAGCTCAGCACCTGGGGCTCTTCGGGATTGATTTCGATCAGCACCCTGCCGGCGTAAATGGGTTCTTGCTTGAAGGTCCCGATGGCCACGGTGGTGAACACGATCAGGAGGGAAGTCAGCACTGCCCATCGCCGCTTCAGGATCACATGCCAATAATCCAGCAGCCGTGGCGACTCTTCGGGCGAGACATCCAGAATGTCAGCTTCGCGCAAGTAATGCCCGTTGAGGCGCTCGACGCTTTGCGTCCGATTGATCGGCGTTATTTCATTTTCCATACCATTCCTTCACTACCGGGCGAGCCGCCTCGAATTTATTGGGTGTAACTTCTCCATGCCCTGGATCACGAAGGCGTAACTCATCCTCCCAATCCTGTGTGGTCGAGCTGTGCATGAAACTCTGAATTGATGGTGAGAATGGCTGCCAGCTTCAGGTCAGTTGAGGGCACGAATTTGAACCAAGTATCCCCCGCAAGCCTGGCCTTCCAGCAGAGCGCCGGCAAGGTCCTCCCGTGTCCCACTTGATCGTTTCCTATGGCAGGACGACAGGCGACCCCTTCAGCGGCCTCCATTCCTCGCTCCAAGATTTGTTGCAGACGCCGGTCCACCACTCTCATTGCAGGAACGCTCTCAGTTCTGCAGGCCAAAATACCAAATTCACGCTGGGCAGACTTCCCGTGGCCGCTCCCGGCCTTTGTTCGGAATGGGTTGAACTCAATTTGGGCCAACTACTTCCTGAACACTTACGCTCCAGGTCCCGCGTCTCTTCTGCCGCCATCGGCGATCATTAGAAACTACTAATCATCAACGAGACTAACAGAGGCATCCAACTCTGTCAATCTGTGTACCGGATTGAAATTAAAACCCTTGCAAAAATTTTCGAAGACGGCTGTCAGCTCCAGCGAGTCGGCTTGAAGAAGGTGGCTCCTTTGATATTGACCCTGGAATTCGCCTCTGAGCGGCTTCGCCAAAACCCGACGGCAAACTAGAGTTGCATTTCGGCGCGTGGGGCGTTAGGGGGAATCTTACAAGTTAAGCAAATCCAGCGAATTTCCGTTTCTGAAAAACGACGCCAGCGCGCTTGACGGTTCGGCTTAGTCCCTGCAAATTGCGTAAACTGCAAAATTCGCGTGTTTGAACTCGCTCTTTTTTGATGTTAGAATTCGCAGTTTCCAGAAAAGGCGATCGGCGAAAAACCTCGGAAGGTTTCCAAACATCATGCTGAACCCCCAACTTATCGCCAGAAGGATCTTTTCAAAACCAACCAGGACGGATCCATGACAAATAGGAAGTTGGCCCCCTTGGCGGCTGCAACCGGGGCTATGCTCCTGTTGAGCAGCGCGCTGCTTCAGGGGCAGGGACCCGTAGAAATCACTCGGACCGGAGACACGATTTCCGTTAGAATTGCCGGCGCTCCGTTCACCACTTACCACTTCGGCACGGAATCTCCCAAGCCCTATCTCTCGCCGCTGCGGAGCGCGCAGGGGACTATTGTGACGCGCGGTTGGCCCATGGTGACTGACCTGCCTGGCGAGGACCACGATCACCCTCACCAGCGTGCCATGTATTTCGGGCACGGCGACATCAACAAGATCGACTTCTGGGCGGAGAAGAACCTGACACGGGAGGAGCAGACCGTGAACGGCGTCTTCTATCCAAGCCAAGATCTGCCCAAGGGGCGTACGGTGATTCGCCGGATTGAAGAAATGCAGGGAGGCCCTAACTCAGGCGTGCTCCGTGCGGCTTTCGACCTTGTCAAGCCGGCTGGAGAAGTCATGGGCGAAGAAGTTCAGGCCTATACTTTTTCCGGGGACAAGAATAATCGCGTCATCGATTGCGCCTTCACGCTGCGTGCCAATCACGGGCCCCTGAAAATTGCCGACACCAAGGAAGGGACGTTCGCCATCCGCGTAGTCCATGCGCTTGACTCGCCGCCAGGCCGGATGGTCAATTCAAACGGTGGGGCAGGTGAAAAGGAAATCTGGGGGAAGAAGGCGAATTGGGTGGATTACAATGGCAAGGTGGATGGCGAAGAGGTTGGCATTGCCATTTTCGATAGTCCTCGCAATTTCCGGCATCCTACTACCTGGACGGCGAGAGGCTACGGCCTGTTTGGCGTCAATCCTTTCGGCCTGAGCGTGTTCTTCAACAATCCCAAACTCGACGGCAGTTACACGATCGCTGCGGGCGGCAGCCTAACCCTGCGCTATCGCGTGCTGATTCATCATGGCGATGAGAAGCAGGCCGATGTTGCGGCAGCATGGGAGCAGTATGCCGCAGGGCACTAACCATCCAGTGCAACACCAGGAGACCGGTCGCGGTCACATGACGGCCCGTCGGAGTCCCCGGGTTTTCCAGGTCATTGTGTCCCCGACGATCCTGAAAGGAGAGAGTCTATGGAACGCCACATTAAAGCCAAGGCCGATGGAAAGTACCGGCAGATTGTCGCGCCCGGAACCATGAAGTTTCTGGATTTCGCCCGCGTGCAATTGAAAAACGGAGAGACGCACTCCGGCACGTCAGGCAATCGCGAGTACGTGTTGGACATCTTTTCCGGCACCGCATCAGTTTCGATCAAAAGCGGCAAGGGCGAGCGGCAGGTCTATGAAAACGCCGGCGGCCGTGCCGATGTCTTTTCCGGCCCGCCCGTGATGGTTTACATTCCCATGCAATCCACTTTTGACATCAAGGCAACTTCGGACGCCGTGGACATCGGTATTTTCTCCGCCCCTTCGGGCGCCGCCACGGTGCCGCGCCTGCTGCAGGGTTCAGACGTCACCCTCAATCGCGCGGGGCGCGACAACTGGCAGCGGAACGTCTATTCCGCGCTCGACCTGGACACTCAGGCCGAGCGGTTGCTCGCCGGCGAAACTCTGAACCCTTCGGGCAACTGGTCCAGCTATCCTCCGCACAAACACGACCGCAAAAATCCTCCAAACGAGGCGGTGCTGGAGGAAGTCTACTTTTTCCGCGTCAAGCCTTCGCAGGGCTACGGGTTCATCTGGACTTACACCGCGCCGGACGATCCCGATGGTTTTTCAACCGTTTTTGTGGTTCGCGACGGCGATACAGTGCTGTTGCCCAAGGGTTACCATCCGGTGGTGGCTGCGCCGGGCTACGAGTTGCATTACACCTGGGTGCTGGCCGGAGAAGAGCGCCGCTATGGCGCCTGGAGCGACGACCCGCAACACGCCTGGGTGAAACAGCAATAACTGCGGGCGTAAATTGTGCGAACGCCCGCTGGTGCCGGCAGAACCAGGTCCGGGAGCATGCCTGGAAAGAACCTTCCCATTTGTGTCAGGATTGTTTGTCAGGATTGTTTTGACACACACACTCTGCGGTCGTAGAATGCCTTCCGCCACGGGCCAAGGCGTCCCGGCGTAGCTGATCGTCAGTTGCTGCTTTCAAACGCGCGTCCTGCCCCGGCGTTCGGCGCTACGGATTCCCTATGGCCGACACGACTCAAGTGACGAAATCTCAAGTCTCCGGACAGCGGCTCCGCAGCCTTCCGCATCTGCGATGGTGGATTTGCGCTCTGCTTTTCTGTGGTTCCACCGTCAATTATATTGACCGCGGCACCATCGCCATTCTGGCGCCGCACCTTCAGCAGCTTTTCCATATTACTGAAGCTGATTACGGCTGGATCATCGCCGCCTTCATGTGGGCCTATGCCATCTTCATGCTGATCTCGGGCGGCATCGTTGACTGGCTGGGCACCAGAGTGGGTTATGCGATCTCCATGGGATGGTGGGGATTGGCTACCATCGGGCACGCGTTGGCGCGCGGTGTGTTTTCCTTCGGCGCTGCGAGGTTTATGCTGGGCGCGGGCGAAGCGGGCAACTTCCCGGCCTCCATCAAGGCCGTTGCGGAATGGTTCCCGAAGCGAGAGCGTGCGCTGGCCACCGGTATTTTCAATTCCGGAACCAATATCGGCAACGTCATTGCCTATCCGGTGGTGGGCGCCATCCTGCTGCGCTGGGGATGGCAAGCGGCCTTCATTGTCACCGGGATTTTCGCGCTGATCATCATGGTGGTATGGCTGGCGGTTTATCGAACGCCCAGGCTGCATCGCTGGCTGTCGCTGGAGGAACTGAAGAAGATCGAACTGCGGGAGCCGGACGAAGAAGAAGAACCCGAGGCAAAAATCGAGTGGCGCCGGCTGCTGGCGTATCGTGAGGCGTGGGGCTTTACAGTGGCCAAGTTCCTCACCGATCCCATCTGGTGGTTCTACGTTTTCTGGCTGCCCAAGTACCTGGTGCAGGCGCGAGGCTTCAGCATTCAACAGCTTGAGTGGTTCGGCACCATCCCATTTGTTGCCGCGATTATCGGCAGTGTAGGCGGCGGCTGGCTATCCGGCTTCCTTATACGGAGAGGCTGGAGCGTGAATGCCGGCCGCAAGACCGCCATGGCCGTGTGCGCCTTCTCCATGCCCGCCGGCATTGCTGCGGTCTTGACCGGGAACATCTGGCTGGCGCTGGCGCTGATCTCGGTTTCTACTTCCGCCCACCAGGGTTGGTCGGCGAACCTTTTTACGCTGTCTTCCGACATCTTTCCCAAGCGCGACGTTGCCTCGGTGGTGGGAATCGGCGGGGCAGCGGGCGCCGTGGGCGGCATGATCATTGCTCCGCTGGCGGGCTATGTTCTGCAGTTCACCCACTCCTACGTTCCGCTGTTTATCATCTGCGGCACTATGCACCCCATCGCGCTGGGGCTGGTGCACCTGATTATTCCCAAAATCAAGCCCATCACGCATCCTGCTCGAGCCTGAATCCAACACTGCCTGGGGTGTCACGCTCGTGTACGCGCACACGCTTACAACGCCTGCGCATGTTGAGCGGATGGACCAGGACTGAAGATTTGGATCGGGGGTTAGTCGTCGAGATTGATACGGTCTCCGTCTGCTTTCACAGCGTGTTGTTCTATTCATGGACCACGGCCAGCAGGTCCCGTTCCGCATCAATGCTGATGTTGCTGGGGTGAAAAGGCAGTTGAAACTGTGCATTGCGTGTCGAAGGTCCCTTCATCTGTATGAAGCCGATGCGCCCCGTTTTACCCTGATAGGTGACGTAGAGCGGAACTCCCATCTGGAAGGAACCCGAGACACCCGACTGCGTGAGTGTGAATGAGACTGTCGTTTTGCCGCTCCCCCCACCCTGTAGCTGATAACGGAAATCGTAAGAGGGAGTTTCGTTGCCGTAGACCCATTCATTGAAGAACCAGTCCATCGGCTGCCCTACGTGCTTCTCCACGATGTGTTGGAAATCGGCGGTGCTCGCGTTCTTTCCAGCATAAGTGCTCGTGAAGTCGCGCATAATGTTGATGAAAGCAGCATCGGGGCTTTTGGATTTCGCATCAGCCAGGACCATCCGCAACATTTCCAGTACGTAAGCGCCTTTTTCATAAATCAGATGCTGGGAAGCAGAGGGTTCGAGATAAGAATCCAACTGATCATTGAGGACGATAGGGCCGACGTCCACCGGCCGCACGCCCGCGCGGTCTTTACCCAGCAGCCACTTCCGCTTAAGGTCCCAGAAATCGTCCCATTTTTTTGGTTCCGTAGCCTGGAGGTATAGGGCGGAGGAAAATTCCGCAAAACCTTCTGAAAGCCACTGGTCCCGGTAGGTCTTCCATCCGACCAGATGCCCCCACCATTGATGGGACATTTCATGCGCCGCCACCAGATTGTAGAACTCGCGCGCCTCGCCCGTGTCTTGCAAGTGCAGGTTGTTACGCGTGGTGGAGTCCAGCAGGGAGTCGTAAGGCAGAAAGATCAAAGTGGGCCAGCTCTGGCCGTAACCGAGGACCGGTTGCTCGGTGACGGAGATGGTTTTGAACGGCAGCGGCCCGAAATAGTCCTCATAAAGTCGCATGGCTGCAAGGCTGACCTTGGCTGCGTACAGCGTGTTTGACGCCGTGTTAAAGCCGCCAGTCAGGATTCCATACTCGGCGGCGGCATCGCCTCGGGTAACGAGTCCGGCAACGTCGAGTGTGTTCTGGACCTGCTTCAACTCGTTGGGCACCTCCTTGCCGGCATAAGCATTGACGGTCAGATTGGAGTCGGACGCCGACTTGGTGACGAAGTCGCCGTAGTTAAAGCCGGCGACGGGAAAGGGAAGCTGTGATTCCCACTCCGTGGTCAGGGTATCGTGGTCTTTCTGGGTTTTCACCAGCCGCCCGGTGGCAGCCAGTTCGTATCTCTTCGGTGAAGTGATGCGCAGATGGAATTCTGTACGGTCATTGAAGCCACCGAAGTTCGGGTACCAGGATTCGCGCGAGGTTACGTAATAAAGCCCGCTGCCTCTCTGTTGGATGATATGGCTGTCGGATGTGGAGTCTTCGGCATAGATAATCTTGAGAGTGAAAGCTTGCCCGGGTTCGGCAGGCGCCGCTAGGACCACCCAGGGATCGCTGTCGAGCTTGCGACCTTCCTGAATGAACGCAAGCTTGTTGCCGGACCCATCCGTCACGGCTTGAATCCGCAACACCCCGCGAAGGTTGAGGGGGAGCAGCCGCAACCGGGCCGAGGGAACTTCAGCCAGCATTTCGGCTGTGGCGGAAAGCCGGGCGTGATCGTTGATCACCGCTTCAATCGTTTCCTTGCCGCAGTGCGCGAGCTGGGTTAGATGCTCAGGCCAGGGCGCCTTGGCGTACTCCGAGACAAGATGAAATCCGGCCCACCACTCCCAGTAACTGCCTCGATCATAGTGGATCAGAATTTCTTCTTCGTCGTTACCGAGAGAAGGCAGGACGAGCGTCGGACGGTTCCAACTAATCACGAACAGCAGATTCCCTGAATGCCCTCCTTTGAAGTCTGCGAGGAAAAATCCCCGGCTGGTCGGGTCGGTGAGGTCGGCGAGCATGCGTGCCGGGATATTTTGCATCTGGAAATTGCCATTGCGAACATTGTCCGTCCAGTCGTTGAAGCTTTCCGAAAATTTCTTTTGCGCGTCATCCAGGGCCTTGCCTGCCGCTGCGGCGTCGCCGCGAGGCTGGAAAACCATGAGTTTCTGAAGTTCTTGGAGGGAATCATCCGTGAAGAGAAAGATGGCCTGGTGAAAAGTGTCGTTCAGCTTGGGGGCCTTGGCAAACCGCGCAATCTGGTGCTGCTCGGCAGGCGTGGGCGGGTCGAGTTCGAAGTTCCCATTACCGGTAAACACAGCTCCGAGCACCCGGCCTGCCACCGGAGCCGCCAGCGTCATCTGTCCGTTCGTAAGATGGAAAGTGGCGGCGTCCTTTTTCCAGTCTGCGTTTTCGGCGGCAGCCGCCTGATTGCTGCCGGCCAGTTGACGAATTTGTGCGTAAACCTTCATCAACGTGTCGGAGGGTTGGTGCGTCAGGTCGAGAGGTCCAGGAAGCGGGGCCTGTCCTTTCACGCTGCTGACCGCAGTGAAGAACACGAACCCCGCCAGGATTAGAAAACATAGGAAGTGCTTACGCATGGAAATTCCTCCCATGACCCATAACAGCCGGTTGAATTTTGTCGTGCATCGAAATGGCCGCGTCTTGGGCGCCGGTGGCAGTTTCAGCAGGCACGGCGGAAGATCGGCCCGGTTGGCCAATATTCTGGCTTGGTCACCGTCGAACAGTGCTCCAGAAACAAATCCGTCCACGACTTGCGCCTCGCCTCAGACCGGTGGTTCAGCTCGGAGGCAGCCCACAAAAATCGTGGTGCGAGATTACTACGGTTGCACCGCCCGATCAAGCACTTCTTGGCCAGCCTGTCAAGGCAAAGTAAGAAGTTCCTGTTCTTAGCAAAGTAAGTAGTTCCTGTGGGCGCCAACCGAAGGAGCCCGTAGGGCGACTGAGGTTGGCGCCCACGGCGCGGCTCAGGGGGTACTTCTTCCTGCTTTTACCACTCCCTGTTCCTGCCTCATAATTTTCCAGAGCGGGGGACTCTGACGCAGATGGAAGTCTTTCATCCAAGGGCTACCCGGTGTTCCCCGCCGAGGGGTCGAGATGGAGCGGGCCGAGGCGGACCTGGTCCGTTGGGAACCGGCTCACACCGGCTCACCTTCAGGTAGCGATCCCGGAAGCGTGCCCACAGCGTCTGGTCTCGCCGCTCCTCCACCCGCACCGTCGCGCCTCGTAATCCCGGACGGATATCCGCCCGAGGGATCTGGTATTTCTGCGTGTTGTACCGAATCGTGTAATCGTTGGCCACCACGCGCTCCTCGACGTGGCTCAGGATCGCCGCCAGGTTCTGCTTCGCCCGCAGCGGCCGGTGTGCATCGGGGGACTTTCTCCGCCTCCACGGTGAAGCGCCGATTCCACATCGGCAAGTACTCCTGCTCCCAATAAGCGTTGGCTTCTTTCAGGGTCTGCGCCCCCGCCTGGCGCAGTCCCTTCACCAGCCGGTCCTGGGCGGTGCCGAAGAAGCGCTCGATGCGCCCCTTCGCCTGCGGTGAGTGGGCCGCAATCCATCCTATCCCCAACTCCTTCAACGCCCGCCCGATTTGCGTCCAAGCCTCTGGCCAAGCCTCGTCGTCGGCCTCTCGCACCGGACGGTTCACCGTAAACAGGCTGTCCTTGTCGGTGTAAAATTCTCCCGGTCGCCCCCATCGCTTCAGGTAACTCTCCAGCAAGCGGAAATTCTCTTCCGTGGTGTCGTGCTCGGCAAAGCGCGCCTGGGCGCGGCTGGTCGCGTCGTCGAGCATCGCCAGCAGAGAGAGCTTCGGCCCTCGCCCCTCCAGCCAGTCGTGCTCCGATGAATCCCACTGCACCATCTCGCCGCAACAGGGCCGCCGCGCCCGCCACACGTGCACCGGTTCCACCCGTCGCCGCTTCCGCTTCCACACTCCCGCCTCCATCAGGATTTGCCGTACGCTCTCCTTGCTCATCACCACCCCGTGCTTCTCCCCCAGATACTCGGCCGCCAGCGTCGGCCCAAAGCCGGCATACTCTCGTTTCACCAGACGCACCACTTTCGCCCGTACCGCCGCGCTCAGCTTCCGCTTCGACGCCCGCCCCCGCAGCCGGTGCAGGATCCCCCCATCCCCCTCCTTCCTCAGCCGCCCCACCAACTCCCGTACCCATCGCTCGCTCAGCTTCAATTGCACCCCCGCCTGCTTCTGCGTCAGGTGTCCCTTTTCTGCTTCGTGCAACACCTTCAATCGATCCCGCTCTTTTTGATTCATCCACAGCCCCTGTTGTTTTTTCATCCCCACAGTTTGCCGGTTTCCAACAGGAACTTCTTACTTTGCTGGAATAGGATCTTTTCACTTTGCTGCGACAGCACTTCTTGGCCAGCCGAAGCGCCGCGGGGCTCAATCGGCCAGTGACCGTCGCCGTGGACGTTATTCGATGACAGCCGGTCGCCGGGGCTTAACCGGCCAGAGTTTTGTCCAGGTAGAGGAGTGCGTTGCCATCCCCGCGCGTGAGTGAATGTGAACCGACCCAATAGGGCGGAAGTTGTGGAACCAAAGTATCATCGCCACGGCAAAGATGCCCGTGGCACGCGTTGTAGACCGGAGGGCTTAACCGGCTGGCCTACAAGGAATTACGGCCGCTGCGTCAATCCTGCCGACCAAGCCGTTCGACTACAAAAATTTCTTATAGGTGTAACCATAATTTTTTGCTTGCGTCTAAGATAGTGCGTAGTGGTAGAGTGTCCACTACGGCGCGTGTGGAGATACGCCATGGCCTTTATTAGAAAGAGAGGACGCTCGTATTATCTGGTTCATAATGTGCGGGAAGCCGGTCGTGTCCGCCAGATCCATCTCGCCAACCTGGGCCGCCGTCCGCACATCAGTGATGAAGTGATCCGGGGAGTGAATTCCCAGCATCCTTTTGTAGAAATTGATTGGAAGGAGATCAGGAAGAAGGCCTCCCAGGAGTTGGTGCAACCTTTTGAAAACGACTCGCGCCAGTTGCACGAGCTGCTCGCCAGCATTCACAGTCTCCATCTCGATATCGGTGACCTCCATTTGCCAGTTCTGGCTATGACGCATGACCGCGAACTGGTCGGACAATTGACTTCAAGTCTGAAGCTTCTTCGCACCACACTGGACGTTAAGTTGAATCAACTGCGCCGGGGAAAGGTACAGCTCTACCCCATGTAGAGCAGGAGGACAAGGGAATGTCTCAAGTTCAGACGCTTCTGGATCCAACACTTCACAGCCCAGAGGTAAAAGACTTTGAGCGGGCGCTGATCAAGCGCGTTGTCGGCCAGGACCGCGCCATCCGGCGGCTGGCCAGAATCTATCAGGTGTATAAGGCCGGCCTGGCGGTGGCCGGACGGCCGCTGGCGAACCTGCTGTTCCTGGGGCCGACCGGTTCGGGAAAAACGCGGCTGGTGGAGGCCACCGGCGAGGTGTTGTTTGGGACTCAGCAATCGATTCTGAAGATCGACTGCGCTGAATTCCAGCACAGCCACGAGATCGCCAAGCTGATCGGCTCGCCGCCGGGCTATCTGGGGCACCGCGAGACGCAGCCGCTGATCACCCAGGAAGCGCTGGAGGCACACTACACAGATACTCTGAAGCTCTCGTTTGTCCTTTTTGACGAGATTGAAAAGGCCTCGGACGCCCTGTGGCATTTGCTGCTGGGCATCCTGGACAGGGCTACGCTTACACTGGGTGACAATCGCCGCGTTGACTTTTCGCACTCGATCATCTTTCTCACCTCCAACCTGGGCTCGCAGGAGGTATCGAAGCTCATGCGGGGCGGAATGGGATTCTCGGCTGATTCCCGGATTGACGATGAAGAGTTGGACCATAAGATCTATCGCGTGGCAGTAGAAGCCGCCCGGCGAAAGTTTTCTCCTGAGTTCATGAACCGCATTGACAAAGTCATTGTCTTCCGGTCGCTGCGGAAGGAACATCTGGAGGATATCCTCGATATCGAGCTGGCCAAAGTGCAGGAACGGATCATCACCGCTGCCCCGGGCAACCAGTTTGTCTTCAAGTGCACGCGCTCGGCGCGCGACCTCCTGTTGCTCGAGGGTACAGATCCCAAGAGCGGCGCCCGCCACTTGAAGCGGGCCATCGAGCGCCACCTGGTATTCCCGCTTTCGAACCTGATGGCCACCAAGCAGGTATGCCTGGGCGATGTCATAACGGTTGATGCGGACCCCGGCCTGTCAAAGCTGGTTTTTATGCGGGAGGAGCAAGGAGCGCTTGTCGGCACTGCCTCCGCTTCCGTCAAGCAGACGGCGCTTGTTGCGGTCTCCACAGAGCGCGCCGCCAGCCAGGCTCTGGCACTCAAGGTATCTGTGGATTGAAGCCTCTTCGCTGAAACTATGCAAGAGACATTTTGGCGAAAGCACATTACCGCCGGGCGCATGAGAGTCTCCGTCTTTCCGTTACCTTGGGGCTTGGCCATTGTTCACCCATAGCATTGAAGATGCCGCAGCCAGGCCCGCTCCGTTTCTTGACAGAACTCCGAATCCATCTGAAAATGTCTCTTGCTTGCCGCGGTAGCTCAGGTGGTAGAGCGCAGCCCTGAAAAGGCTGGCGTCGGCGGTTCAACTCCGTCCCGCGGCACCATTCTTGTCAACAACTTACCGGATTGAGATATTTCAGAACAACGGACGAGGTGCGCCGAGTGGCCACTATAAAACCTGTTGGAACCTGAATCTTCCCGAACAGCAGATTCGAGCAATGGGACGAGTGTTTCCGCTATCACGGAGATAGGCACGGCCCTCGGGATGCCGAAGGCTGGGGTACAATTTTCACAAGCTCTGGGAGCCGGAGAGTCTGCCCATGGATAAAGGCCTGTGGACCGGGCAAAGTGGTTTCGCGCGAGTCTTCCTCCTGGTTGTTCTTGGCACCGTCCTTTACTTCGTAGGACGCATCCTCCAACCTTTCTTCCCGGCGCTTGCCTGGGCGGCCATTCTGGCAACCGTTTTTTATCCCGTTTACGAACGGGTCCGGCGCTTTCTGCACCGGCGGGAACTGGCCAGCGCGGTATGTTGCGTGCTGCTGACGGTGGCCATTATTCTTCCCGTCCTGTCGCTGCTGTTCCTGATGGCGAGCGAGTCTGTAAAGGCATACAAATCCCTGGAAAGCGTGATCGGCAGCGGCGTTCCGGCAAAGATTGCCGCCATCCACAACTCCTCCGCGTACCAACACCTGGAGGACTATCTCCGGGGATTGGGCCTGCCGGAGCCCGACCTCGGGGCTACCGCGATGCGGGCCGTCCAGGCAGCGAGCAAGTTTCTGGTGGAGCACAGCGCCGCGGTGCTTTCCGGCTTTATGAATTTCCTTGTGCAACTTTTTGTGATGCTCTTCGGCCTCTACTACCTGTTTCTGCGCGGACCGCAGATCCTGCGCGAGTTGCGCGGCCTGGTTCCTTTCCGGCCGGAGTATGAGGAGCGCATCATCCAGAAGTTCACGGGCGTGGTTCATGCGACGTTCACCGGAAGCCTTGCGGTCGCCCTGATCCAGGGAGCGCTGGGCGGGCTGGGATTTCTGGTGTTTGGAATCTCCTCGCCGCTGCTCTGGGGAGCCACCATGGCGCTGATGTCGCTGGTGCCGGTGGTGGGAACAGCGCTGATTTGGGGGCCGGTGGTCATCTTTTATCTGGTGACAGGGTCGTTCGTAAAAGGGCTGCTGATGCTGGTGGTGTTTGGCGTCGCAATCGGCTCGGTAGATAACATTCTGAAGCCCATTCTGATCCAGCGGGGAATGGAAATTCACACGTTTTGGGTTTTCGTCAGCGTCATCGGCGGGCTCAGCGTTTTCGGCTTTCTGGGCCTGGTGTTGGGACCATTCCTTTTCACCATTCTGGTTTCTCTGCTCGAAATTTATAAAGTTGAATTCGGGAGCGTGGCCATCGAGAAATCCCCCTCCTGAGCTCCGCCTCGAGAAAGTCGCAGGACCTGCCGTGGGGCTTGTCCAGCCGCGCCTGCTTGCGCCCAGCGTCCGAACGGCGCTTCGAGAGTCTGCCTCTGATTGACCTTTTCTGAATCCAGTTGATAAGATGACGTTGGTTAGAGCGACGGAGGGACCACCGTGGACCGATATACGCGCCATCAACTGAAGCAGGATGATTTCTCGGAAAAGATGGAGGCGCTCCAGATTTTTGCCGAGGAGCACCTGAAGGAGATCATTGCCGTTACCGTGGCGGTGCTCGTTGTGGCCGGCGCGGTGTGGTTGATCAAGAGTTATTACGCGCGACGGGAGGCTGCTGCAAACACGGAATTGCAGGCCGCCATTGGCACCTTCCATGCGTATGTAGGCAACAGTCAGCAGGGTGCTCTGACGGGCGCCGGAGAGAGTTATCCCACCGCCGATGCGAAATATCAAAAGGCCCTCGCACAGTTTTCTGAAGTCGTCAGAAAATATCCCCGCACCAAAGCGGGAGGATATGCCCTGATCCAGATGGGCGTCTGCCAGTCCCAACTGGGCAATGACGCAACCGCCATCAAGACCCTGCAGAACGCCAGCAAGAACTCCAACAAGGAGATCGCCTCCCAGGCCAGGTTTGCGCTGGCCGGCGTGCTGGGCAAGACCGGCAAGGCGGAAGAGGCCGCCAAAATTTATCAGGACCTTGCGGACCATCCCACAACCATCGTTCCCAGGGCCACCGCGCTGCTCGCCATGGCCGACGTTTACCGGGCTTCGCAGCCGAAGCGCGCTCGCGAGATTTATGAACAGGTCCAGCAGGAATACGGCTCTGACACCGTGGTCGCCGACTCCCTCAAGCAACAGCTCGCTACCTTGCCTCAATAGCCCGTGTGGCCCCCAGGGGCCGCTCCGTCTGGATCTGGCCACACCCTTCCCGACACTTCCAATCGAGGATGGTCATGGTAAATTCTGATTGGGAACCTGAGACGCCGCCCGGCAGGCGCGCCGTGTTTCCACGCGGTTCGAGGACCGCCGCTGATGGCTGAAACCGAAAGGGAAACCCTCGAAACTGACATCGTGATTGTGGGCGCGGGGCCTGCCGGACTCAGTTGCGCCTTGCGCCTGGCGCAGTTGATCGAGCGTCGCAACGCCAATCCTTCTCCCGGCCCGGCCTTGTCGCCGGAGAACATCTATGTCCTGGAAAAAGCGGCCGAGATTGGCGCCCACTGCCTTTCAGGAGCAGTGCTGGATCCGCGCTCACTGCGCGAACTGGTTCCGGGATTCGAAACGAAGGGCGCGCCCATCGAATCGCCGGTGACGGGCGACGCCGTCTATTTCCTGACAGGTTCAGGCCGGTGGAAGCTGCCAGTCAATCCTCCTTTCTTGCGGAACCATGGAAACTATATCGTTTCCCTTAACAGGCTGACCAAATGGCTCGGAAGCCTGGTTGAAGCCGCTGGGATAAGCCTGTTTCCGGGCTTTGCGGGTTCTGAAATCCTCTACGACGGCCGCCGGGTGGCGGGGGTCCGCACCGATGACAAGGGAATCGACAGGAACGGTAATCCTAAATCGAATTTCCAGCCGGGATATGAGTTGCGAGCGAAGGTGACCGTGTTTGCAGAAGGCCCGCGCGGCTCGCTGGCCAAGCAGCTTGTCCGCGAAGCGGGACTCGACCGTGCAGCCAATCCCCAGGCCTACTCGCTGGGCGTCAAGGAACTCTGGCAGGTCCCAGCCGGGCGCGTCCGGCGCGGGCAGGTGATCCACACTGCCGGCTGGCCGCTCCGCGCGCGGCAGTTTGGCGGCGGTTTCATATACGCGCTCGAAGAGACAGTGCTTTCTCTCGGCCTGGTGGCGGGGCTCGATTATGAGGACCCGCGCTTTGACGTTCACAACAGCTTCCAGCAATACAAGACACACCCCTTTGTGAAAAGCTTGCTCGAAGGCGGCGAGTTGCTTCGCTACGGAGCCAAAACCATTCCCGAAGGCGGATATTTTTCGATCCCCATCACCGCCACCGACGGCGCGCTGGTGATCGGGGACGCCGCAGGCTTCATGAATGCCCAGCGGCTGAAGGGAATCCACCTGGCGATCAAGACGGGCATGCTGGCTGCGGAGACCATTTTCGAAGCCCTCGTGCGGCAAGACTGCTCGCAGGCCGCGCTCAGCAAGTTTGAAACAAAGTGGCGCGAAAGCTGGGTGCACGATGAGCTCTGGAAGGTCCGCAATTATCGTCAGGGATTTGAGCACGGATTCTGGCCCGGAGTGCTGCATGCGGGCTTGCAGATGATGATGGGCGGGCGCGGCGTCCAGGCGCGCCACCCGCTTCGAAAAGACCACGAACATATGAAGCGCCTGGACCAGCTTCCGCCCAACGGGCCTGAGAAAATCAGGCCGGACGGCAGGCTCACGTCCGACAAGCTGTCGGACGTCTACCGCAGTGGAACGCAGCACGAGGAAGACCAGCCTTGCCACCTGAAGATTGCCGATTTCAACATCTGCAACAACCGCTGCACGAAGGAATACGGAAATCCCTGTCAGTACTTCTGCCCGGCGGCGGTGTACGAGATGGAAGAGAACGCCGACGGGTCCGGGCGACATCTGAAGATCAACGCCTCGAACTGCGTTCACTGCAAAACCTGCGACATCGCAGATCCCTATGAGATCATTACCTGGGTTGCCCCGGAAGGCGGCGGAGGCCCGCGTTATGATCGAATGTGAGCGAGGTTTGGAGCCTGCGCAGCGGCAAGGGCCCGGCGCGGCAAAATCGGCCGATTCGGTACTGACACTATGGCGGATGCATCGGAGAAATTCGTAACCGCTGTGGACGGCGCGGAAGGGAGCGAAGCCCGCGAGCAGGGAGATCTCGCGGAAAATCCCCGCGAGTTCACCCGCTGGCAACGATTTGAAATCTTTATCGCAAGCTGGGTTGGTTTTCTTGCAGTCCTGCTGATTGGCCGCACGCTGCGCTGGCACGTCGAGGGCTGGGAACACTGGGAAGCGGCGAAGCGCGCAGGGAAGGGCATCATCTACACTTTCTGGCACCGCGAGATATTCTCCGCCTGCTGGTTCTGGCGGCGGCGCGGCATCGTGGTGATGACCAGCCAGAATTTTGACGGTGAATACATCGCGCGCATCATCGGGATGCACGGCTACGGAGCGTCGCGCGGATCGAGCAGCCGGGGCGCCGGTCGCGCGCTGGCGGAGATGGCGCACTGCCTGCGCTCGGGGCGCGATGCGGCGTTCACCATCGACGGGCCGCGCGGTCCAAGGTTTGTGGCCAAGCGAGGCTCGGTGATTTTGTCGCATTCGACCGGCGCATCCATTCTCTGCTTTCATATCGCACTCAAAAGCGCCTACGTGTTCCGCAAGACCTGGGACCAGACCCAGTTCCCGCATCCCTTCAGCCGCGCCGCCATCTTTATCGCTCCGCCCATTGTGGTGGCCGAGGATGCCGGCGAAGCGGAACAGAACCGCAAACAGCAGGAAGTCCAAATTGCGCTGGACGATTTGCGACGGCGCGGAATGGCGTGGTCAGCGGCGGATTAACTAGCCGCGCGCGACCTGCTATTTAGAAGCGGGCCAGGGTAGTAAAAGGCCAGTGGCGAGTTTCCCGATTTCGCGCCAGAGGAGTGACGTTTCCGCGCTCTGGTCCGCCTCTTGATGCGATCACCGGATTTTGAAGGCGATTTGTTTTCAACGAGATCGGTAGCTTTGTTTTCCGGTTTGTTTCCGGTTTGTTTTTTCCGCAGCTACGTGTTTTCAACAACTTCTCCGCTTTGTTTTCCGGTTTGTTCCGCTTTGTTTTTGGGACATTTGCCTTTGTTTTCAGTAACTTCTCCGGTTTGTTTTTCAAAATAACATCTTTTTTGTCCCACAATTTTAATGCCAAACTCTCCCTGCAACCGTTTCCGGCGGTTCGAGAGCAAGTACAAGGCCTGTCCATGGTTGCTTGCGCTGCACACGCTCCTCCGCGTCATCAGTAAGGCTACCATAGTAGCCGACAAAAGTCAAGCAAAATCAGCCGGAATTCGGCCGCTGAAAAGGCAAAGCTGCTGAGGTTCCGGGTGCCGTGTTTTCACATACTCACACGGCGCAGAGTGGGACTGAGCCTGGAGGTGTCCGTATAAGCAGACTCGATCGCCCGGGCAAGGGTGATGCACTCGTGAGTTTCAGGAACCGGACGTACGACTCTCCCAGGAAATTCATCGTAGATTTTTCCTTGCAGCAGACGCCCGGCGGCCGATTTTCTCACTCCGCCCCACTGCTTGAAGAAGAACGGAACACGCGCTGCGTGGCACTGATCTCTGACCGACAAAACCCATTCCTTTTTCATCAGGCGGGCTCCCGGGCCGCTTTCCCCACCCACAATCACCCAGTGGATGTCCAGTAGATTAAGCTGCCCAAGGTCTTCGAGCAGCGGCTCGACCGAGAGAAAGCGAACAGCAGCCGGCGCGGAGCGAAGATGGTCGATTCGCGGGAGTCCGTATTTACGGTTTTCGACGCTGACGCCCCACCAGATGTGAGGTTCGGAGGCGAAAGGCCGGAGCTTTGTCGAGAGAAGTTCGCGGAGGCGGTCGGCGCGCTTGGTGAGGACCTGAAACGTATGCCAATTGGCGTGAGCCATCACCTTGGCAACGGCAACAATGTATTCGTCGCAGACACCATCCTGAAAGAGGTCGCTCATGGAATTCACAAAGACCATCTTCGGAGAGCGCCAGCGCAGCGGTTCGCCCAATTTTTCCGGCACCAGGCGAAGATCAAAGCCTTGCTCGTAAGGATGCCCCTTAACTCCCCGAAACCGCTCCGCGAAGGTCTCGGCATAGCAATGCTTGCAGCCGGGGCTGATCTTGGTGCACCCGCGAACGGGATTCCAGGTCGCGTCCGTCCATTCAATTGAGGATTCAAATGACACTGCTATCCTCCTCGCCTTCGATGCTACTCGAAAATATGCTCGGGCATTAGATGCTCTCCACTCTCACGGAAAGAGCTTACGCTGGCCGTGCAGGTTAATCCGAGTGATTTTGTGCCAGAAGTCGTTGCCCCTTGGATGCTTGCTAGCGTACAGCAGGTAGTAGATCAATGCATTTGGTCTGTTCGTACCGGTATCCAATCACTGTCCAACGAACGATATCCCAACGATTCCAGATTTGCCAAGTATTCCTTTGCTATTTCTGAACAAACCTGGTCGAACGATGTTGTCGATTGTGGGTAGCGGGTTTTCCACCTCTCGCTGCCCACGAAGCGGGTTAAGGCGTTCATCTCC
Organism: Terriglobia bacterium; assembly: GCA_035712365.1. Lineage (NCBI taxonomy): Bacteria > Pseudomonadati > Acidobacteriota > Terriglobia > Terriglobia bacterium. Next base: position 113,482 of record DASTAW010000015.1, on the reverse strand, counting down.
GTGTCTGTGTACTGATGGAGATTCATGCGAATTCCCATGCCTTCGGGGAAATTTATTATCAGGTCGATCTTACGGTCAACGGTTAGCTTCCGGACCGTTTCGAAAGGGATTTGTGAAATCCCAGTGGGGTCTATGAAGGCCACTCCCAAGCCTTCCGAGGGAAGCTTCACCTCTTCAATCTTGTCGTTGCAATCTCCGGGAATTATCCGCCACTTATCCAATTTGTTCGGTGCTCGTGTCTTGGCCCTCGCATCAAGGGCGCCAACGCAAGCCGGCTCGGACTCAAAGAAGTAATAATTCGCGAAATCAAAATCGTTCAGGGCAATGAGTGGGGATCCGTCAAACTCCTTATCTGATCCTCGAACACGGCACCGGCCCGGACCGGCGAACAGGTCGACGTAATACAGCTTGTCGCCCCACTTTTTCTTCATGCCATTTGAAAAGATGTCCATGTATCGGCGAAGATAGTAGAGCTTTTCCTCCGCCCAAACTCCGCTGCTCCGAACCGGCAAGCCGTCAGCGGCCGAAATTTCCTGTCCATTCATTTTGCCCGCCACCCTCCTCGATTTCTTCTCACTTGTCATACTCCTTCCAAAGGATGTATATTCGCTTTTTATTCGCCTTATGTCAAGCATTGAGCGGCACCAGCTTAACTCTGATTGTGGAATCCGCAAAGCTTCAAACCACGGCTGGAAAGAAGAGTTCTTCGGAATTGTAGCGTGCGACGCGCTTTCCTCCGAATTGGGGATCGACCGGCGTTCTGCGGCACTCGCCAAACTGATAGAATCTTCGGTTGCAATGGAGTGCGGGAAGTGAGGCACTTGCGCGTCAGCAAGGCGACGCAAGTGCAGATGGGCTAGGCTGCGAGGGATCGTCAATCAGCCAACGGAGGAAAACGGGAATGGGAAGTGAATCAGGAGAAAAGCTGGCGCATTATACGGCTTATCGGGCGGCGGGGGCGATCACGGTGGATGGCAGGCTTGATGAGCCTTCGTGGGCGATGGCGCCGCGTTCGAGCGCTTTTGTGGACATTGTGACGGGCCAGCCGGCATGGTTTGAGACGCGCGTCTCGATCCTGTGGGATGACGAGAATATCTTTTTCGGTTTCAGGGCCGATGAGCCGAACGTATGGGCCACGCTCACCGAGCGCGACTCAAAGATATACGAAGACAATGATGTGGAAGTCTTCATCGCCGGGCAGGATGCTTACTATGAATTTGAGATCAACGCGCTCAACACGATTTATGAAGTTTTCTGGATCTGGAAAGACCAGTTGAAGCCGGGCGGAAAATTTCATGGCAAGCCGGACTGGGACCCAGCGCGGCACAAAATCATGGAGATTGAGGGGATCGGCGGGCACATTCATCCGCGCGGCTGGCGCTACGGATTTCTCGACTGGGATTATCCCGGCCTCAGGCACGCCGTGCACGTGGACGGCACGCTCAACCGGCGCGATGACGTGGACAAAGGCTGGACGGTGGAACTGGCCTTTCCGTGGAAAGGGCTTGAGCTGCTTGCCGACGGCCGCTCGCTGCCGCCCAAGGACGGTGACATCTGGCGCATTGACTGCTCACGCTTCCAGCAGGTGAACAGAAAAGGCGAGCGGCTGGAAGTGAGCCCCGGCTGGACGTGGAACAAGCACGGCTACTATGATTCGCACATCCCGGAGGTTTTCACCTACGTACACTTTTCAGACCAGGTGGTACAGGAAGGACTGAAGTAGAGTTCTTCCCCGCCGAGAAATGAAGGGGAGCTCTGTGCCGCCCTCAAAGAACGGCAGAGTCTCGTCATGCGAGACCCTGTGCTGCCCCTTCAACTGAACGCACCTTTCATGCCACGGGCTTGATTTCCCGAATCCAGATGTTGCGGTAGCGCACGGGATTGTGGTGGTCCTGGAGGATTAGCGGGCCGGTGCTGCCCACGTCGGGCTTGTAATGCGGGAAGATGCGATGCCCGGTGGAACCCCAGATTTCCGTGTGGTCCTGCACCAGCACGCCGTTCTGGAAGACGGTGACATAAGCGGGCATCGCAACTTCGCCGCCCTGGAAGATGGCTGGCGTGAAGGCTATGTCGTAGGTCTGCCACTCACCGGGCGGCCGGCAGGCATTCGCGAGCGGCGGATGCTGGCCGTAGACGGCGCCGGTCTGGCCATCCGCATAGGTGATGTTGTTGTAGCTGTCGAGCACCTGGATTTCATACTGTCCCTGCAGGTAGACGCCGCTGTTACCTCGAGATTGGCTCTCTCCGTGCGGAGGATTGGGCTCGCTCCACTCGAGGTGGAGTTGAATGGGGCCGAATTTATCTTCGGTTTCAATGTCGCCCTTACCCAGGGCTACTTCGAAATATCCGTTCTCGACCGTCCATTGGGCAGGCCCGCCCTTTGCCGACTGCCACTTGGACAGATCTTTGCCGTCAAACAGAATGATAGCGTCGGAGGGCGGTTGGTCTGGAGTCTGCTGGCTGCTGAAGCTTCCCGGCGTGACGATCGGCGGATGCGGACGGCGGCCGTCATGAACATGCCACTTGCCTCCCGGCAGCATGGGAGTGTCTTCATAACCAATCGGCTCCTTGTGCTGCTGGCCGCTGGCGCGGAGCTCGAAACCAATCAGAACCGCAATGGTGGCAAAAAAAGCAACGAGAACGATGGAACTCTTTTTCATCGCAGAGCGCTCCTTTGGACGGAGATCGTAAAAACTGAGCGAGGTAGTTTTATCACGATTGGGGAAGAAAATCAGGTGGTTTTGACTGCGGGTGGAAGCTGTACTTGATTAGCGTGTTGCCAGCAGGGAAGAATTGCCCGTGTGCCGGTCGCGTCACTCGCTTCGGACGAGTTGTTGCAGCACGGGATACAGATCTTTGACCTGGCGGCGCGTTTCTTCGAGGCCGCCGGAGCAATCGATCACAAAATCGGCGCGGCGGCATTTTTCATCCGCAGGCATCTGGCTGGCGATGCGTTTCTCCGCGTCTTCGGGGCTGAGGCCGGATTTGGCGATCACCCGCTCGACCTGCTGTTCAGGCCGGCACCAGGCGACAATCGTCTTCAAAAACCGCCCGGGGATGCCGGTCTCGTAGATCAGCGCGGCATCAACGACCACCACGGCCCCAGGATGCTGTTGGCAATGCTCCGCGGCCAGCCGGCCGATGCGTTCAATGATGCGCGGATGCACGATGCGGTTCAACTGCTGCAACTGTTCGGGGTCTGCGAAAACGAGCGGGCCGAGCTTCCTGCGGTCGATGCGCCCCGCGGAGTCAAGAATCCCGCGCCCGAACGCCGCTATGAGTTCAGGAAAAGCGGGCGAGGTTGAGAGCAGCATTTCGTGGCCTATCTTGTCAGCATCGATGATGTACGCACCGAGGTCGCGCAGCAGTGCGGCGACGGCGGTTTTCCCGCAGGCAATACCGCCAGTCAATCCAAAATAACGCGCAGAAACGCTCATGGGCTTTCAACGAATAAAACCGCGAACGATGGACTTCGCGGCACCATTCTCCGCTTGTGTGCCAGGGCAAAGCAGATTCCTCTCCCGCTTCGCAGGATCGGAATGACGGGCGCCGCGTTAAGCTTTTGCCGCGGCCCTGACTCCGCGGCGAAGTTTTGCTGCCTTGACGGTGTTGGACATCAGCATGGCGATGGTGAGCGGACCCACGCCTCCCGGCACGGGCGTATACGCTCCTGCCATCTCGCGAGCGTCTTCCGGCTGAACGTCGCCGACCAGCACCGAGCCTTTCTCACGCAGCTTTTCCAGCGGCCCTGCCGGATCGTGATAAATCTTCCGGACTTCTTCCTCGGTTGTCAGGCGGTTGATTCCCACGTCGATGACGGCGGCGCCGGGCCTGATGAAGTCGCCCGTGACGAACGCGGGCCTGCCCATGGCGGCCACCAGGATGTCCGCTTCGCGCGCCACGGCAGGGAGATCGTGCGTTCTGGAATGGCAGATGGTGACGGTGGCGTGATTGTGCAGCAGCAGCATGGCGACAGGCTTCCCCACAATGTCGCTGCGTCCAATCACCACTGCGCGCGCGCCTTTCATGGTGATGCCGCTGCGGCGCAGGATTTCTATGATGCCTGCCGGGGTGCAGGGAACCAGGCCGGGGCGGTTGCGGACGAGGTTGCCCACGCTCACCGGGTGGAAGCCGTCAACGTCCTTGGCCGGATCAACGGATTCCAGCACCCGTTGGGAGTCAACCTGCGGCGGCAGAGGAAGCTGGATGAGAATGCCGTCAATGTCATCGCGGGAGTTGAGATCGTGTACGAGCTTCAGCAGGCGGTCCGTGGTGGTGTCGGCCGGCCACTCGATTTTCTCGCTGTAAAGCCCCAGTGATTCGCAGGTCTTCACCTTGCTGCGCACGTAGATCTGGGAAGCGGGGTCCTCACCCACCAGCACCGCCGCTAGCCCGGGCGTGATGCCGGCCGCTTTCAACTGCCGGATCTCGTCCCCGAGTTCCTGCTTGATTTCGTCACGGATCCTGTTGCCATCGAGAATGCGCGCGGCCACGGTGATTGCCTCCCTGGGTTGGAATAACCTGCCAGTTTAGCATAACCGGAAGGGGCCGCCCGCCGGGCCACGGCGAGCGCGCATTTGGAACGCGTTAACCTTTCGACTATAATGCTCTTACGGTATTCGCCGTCTCCTGCTCGCATGCTTCCGGACCCTGGCGAGTCCGGCGCGAACCTATCAGGATAACTGTCGGATGGTGCATTGTGGACAACCCAACTGTGACTTCAGAAACGGAAAATCGCTCGCCGCAAGGAGCAAGGCCGGTATATGGCATCGCGGAGATCATGAAATTTCTCCCGCACCGGTACCCCTTCCTGCTGGTAGACAAAATCCTTGAGCTCGAACCCGACAAGCGAATTGTCGGGCTGAAGAACGTAACCATCAACGAGCAGTTCTTTCAGGGGCACTTCCCCGGGGCTCCGGTGATGCCAGGCGTGCTGATCATCGAATCGATGGCCCAGGTGGCCGGCGTACTGATTTACCGTGACTTGCCAGACAAGAACAAGAAGCTCATTTATTTCAGCGGGATCGAGAACGCCAAATTTCGCCGCCCTGTCCTGCCGGGCGACCAGCTTCACGTGGAAATGCAGCTTCTCAGCCGCCGCAACAACTTCGGCAAAATGCAGGGACGCGCCACCGTGGATGGCAAGCTGGTGGCGGAGGCCGTGGTCCTGTTCGCCATCGTGGAGAAGCCCGGTTCATGAAAGCCCACCCTACTGCGGTGATTCATCCCAAGGCCCAGCCAGCATGCAGCGTCACGGTCGGCCCCTACACCGTGATCGGCGAGGAGGTGGAGCTGGGCGAAGACTGCGAGGTCATGTCGCACGTGGTCCTCAAGGGGCCCACGAAATTCGGCAAAGGGAATCGGATCTTTCCGTACGCTTCCATCGGGCAGGACCCGCAGGACCTCAAATATCGCGGCGAGCGGACCTTTCTGGAAATCGGCGAGGGTAATGTTTTCAGGGAATTCGTCACCGTCCATCGTGGAACATCGGCGGACGTCGGAGTCACCCGCATCGGAAGCCATAACCTGCTGATGGCTTACGTTCACATCGCCCACGACTGCCAGCTTGGAAACCACATCATCATGTCCAATGGGGCGTCACTGGCGGGGCACGTCGAGATTGGCGACCACGCCATCGTGGGGGCGTTTTGCGGAATTCACCAGTTCTGCCGGATTGGATCCTACAGCTTTCTGGGCAGCTACACGATTGTGAATAAGGACATCCTTCCATACTCAAAGACGTCGGCTGACAGGCCCGCCGAAGTTTACGGGGCCAACCGGCTGGGGCTCGAGCGCGTGGGCCTGCCGGAGGCGGATATCGACGAGTTGCAGGCCGCCTTCCGAATCCTCTGCCGTTCCAAACTGAATACGACTCAGGCGCTAGAAAAGCTCGAGGCCGGCGGGATCAAGTCCTCTCACGTGCGGACGCTGGTTGATTTTGTCAGGACCTCCGCTCGCGGTGTGGTCAAGTGACGGAAGAATCCACAAAGACAGGAATTCACGCAGCGGGTGGTGCTGCGCTCGAACCCTCAACCGCGACGGCCGCCAGCGACCGCTATGCCATCATTGCGGGCAATGGGCGTTTCCCGTTTCTGGTGCTCGATGCTGCGCATGACCGCCGTGTTGAGCCGCTGGTTGTTGCCATCAAGGAAGAAGCCTTTCCGGAACTGGGCAAGAAGGCGCGTGAGATTGAATGGCTGAGCCTGGGCGAAGTCGCCCGACTGCTGGAGCTGCTCACCGAGCGCGGAGTCAACAAGGTGGTGCTGGCGGGGCAGGTGAAACACGTGCAGCTTTTCAGTTCCATCAAGCCCGACGGCGTGGTTGAGCGGACCTTGAACGGGATGGAGCGCAAGAATACTGACGCGCTGATCGGCGCCTTTGTCGGCATGCTGGAGGCGCGAGGTATCCAAGTGGTGGATTCGACTCTGTTTCTGAAGCCCCTGCTGGCTGACGCTGGCGTGATGACCGAGCGGGCACCCGACGAAAGCGAGCTTGCCGACATTGCTTACGGAAGGGAAATCGCCAAAACGATTGCCGGACTCGACATTGGGCAGACGATTGTCGTAGCGGACCGTGCCTGCGTGGCAATTGAGGCCATGGAGGGGACCGACGCGGCCATCGAGCGCGCCGCAAGTTTGGGTAACGGAAAGCGGCTGGTGGTCGTCAAAGTCAGTAAGCCGCAACAGGATATGCGGTTCGATGTTCCGGTGGCAGGCGTCAGGACCATCCGGGTGATGAAGCGCGCAAATGCCCAGGTGCTGGCCGTCGATGCAGGCAGGACGCTGCTGTTTGAGCGGCAGCAGTTGATCCGTGAAGCAAACGAGGCGGGAATCGCCGTGGTTGGAATGAACGATTGACAGAACTTTTGCCGCAGCGTGGGGCCGCTTCTGCGGCGGACCGAGGGGCTTATTTCAGAGTTGCAGAAAGTGCCCGTTGCCGTCATCGGCGTGGGAGAGCACGGTAAGAGGCATGCACATGCCCTCAAACGCGTTCAGGGCGCGGAGCTGGCAGGGGTTTACGACCGGGTGCACGACCGCGCGGGCGACCTGGCCGCCGAACTGGGCGTCAAGGCATTCAAGAGTCTGAGCGGGACTCTGGAAGCCGTGGAAGCCGTCAGCATCGTGATCCCGACCACAGAGCATGCAGCCGTGGCGCGCCTGGCGATGGAAGCCGGCAAGGATGTTTTGCTTGAAAAGCCGATTACGCGTACATTAGAAGAAGCCGATGAACTGATTGAAATCGCAGACCGCACGGGGCGGATCCTTCAGGTAGGTCATCTGGAGCGCTTCAACCCGGGAGCGCTAGCCGCCAAAGCCGTGACGCACCAGCCCCTGTTCTTTGAAATCCATCGGCTGGGAGTCTTCAGTCCCCGCAGCCTCGACGTGGACGTGGTGTTTGATCTCATGATCCATGATCTCGATCTGGTTCTGTGGCTGGCCAGTGCGCAGGTGCGCGACGTGCGCGCCGTCGGCTTGCCCGTGCTCACGGACCGTGTTGATATTGCCAACGCGCGGGTCGAGTTTGAAAATGGGGCGGTGGCAAACTTCACCGCCAGCCGCGTCAGCACCGAAAAAGTCAGGAAATTCCGGTATTTCCAGCCCCACGAATATATTTCCATCGATTTCTCCAGGCGGGACGCCCTGCTTCTCAGCGTGGGGAATGACAGTCAAAATCCGCAGATAGCGTTCCGGAAACTCGAAGTGCAAAACAAGGACCCGCTGGAAGCTGAACTTGAATCATTTGCCGATTGCGTTCGAAGCAGGCGGCCGCCGCTGGTGGGAGGCCGGGAGGGCCGATCTGCATTGGCATTGGCCGAGAAGGTCATGTTTTGCATCGAAGAACATGCGAGCCGCGTGAAGGTCCCCTTGACAAGGCCAGCAGGTCACAGTGGCGAGTTATAGGTCCGGCCGGGTACCTCGCGGACCCGGCAGGGTTTTCACACGTTATGAGCCTTCAACCCGAGTTTCGGCTCCTGGTTGACCTCGAGACTGAGGTCGCCCGCTGGCGCCGCCGGACTTATTTCCTGCTTGCTGTCTTTCTGCAAATTGCGGTTGGCCTGATCGTCATGTTTACCCCGGGACTCTTCAGCCGCCTGATCGGGGTGGCAGCCATTCCGGTTCAGCTAAAACAAGAGAGGCCCCAGCAGCAGACGATGCTCTACTTTCCGCCGGACCTCCTGCGTTCGCTCAAAAAACCTCCTCCTACCAATACCCTGTCTGACAAGAATCGGAGGGCCCAGGGTGAATCACCCAAGGTGGACGACAAAGGCTTGAAAATGCCCTACATGCGGGGCAACACACGCCTGCCCGAGGTAGCAGGAGGCCATCGACCTCCGGCGCCGCCGCCCAAGCCTCCGGCCGAAAAGCCCGCGCCCCAGGAGACCGCCCAGGCGCCCAAGCCAACTCCTCCTGCCCCGACGGCGCCTAAGAAGGAACCGCCGGAGGAGGCCCAGCTTCATCTGAATACCGTCAAGCCCTCTGCAGGCGGAAGCCCGCGCATCAGGATTCCATCGGACACCGCCGGCCAGGCCATTCAGCAGTCGCTCCAGGCCGCCATACAAAACCCGGCCAGTCCTGGGCCGGTCGGCCCGGGGGATTCGCCCGACCAGTTCCAGAATATCCAGCCTAATTTTTCGACCTCCGGACCGATCATTCTATCCGATACGCGGGGAGTAAACTTCGGACCCTACCTGGCGCGGGTAGTGTACATTGTCCGGCGCAACTGGTACGCCGTTATTCCGGAATCGGCACGCCTCGGAGAAAAAGGCCGCGTAGCGCTGGTGTTTGAGATCATTAAGGACGGGTCCGTGCCTCAGCTACGACTCCTGGCGGGTTCAGGATCAACCGCCCTGGACCAGGCTGCGCTCGCATCCATACGCGCGTCCAACCCTTTTCCCCCTTTGCCTCAAGAATTTACGGGCAATCACCTGGTGCTGGAATTCATCTACTTCTACAATATGGGCACGAACTATTGAACGGTTCGGGATGGTCGGCTAGAATCAAAGTCGGCGGACGCTCAGGGACCGGCAAGAGTTCAGTTGTGGCATTACGTCTCTGAATTCCGCGATACTCGAAACCATTGGTCCTTTCATCTCGTCATGGAGCGCCCTTCAAGGTTGCAATTGCTTGGTGCTTTCCTGCTGCTTGCCGTGGTCCTTTGCATCCTTCTTGGCGGTTATCTGCATCTGGTATGGTTGATGAGGTAGCACGGGACTATCCGTTGATCGCCATTGCCGGCCCTACGGCGTCTGGCAAGTCGGAGCTTGCGGTTTTCCTGGCAGCGCGGCTGGGCGGTGAAGTCGTCAGTTATGACTCGGTCCAATTCTACCGAGGATTCGATATCGGAACGGGCAAGCTGACGCCTGAAGAGCGCAGGGGAATACCGCACCACCTCCTGGATTGCCTCGATCCCGCGGAGCCTTTTACGGCGGGTGACTTTCGACGGGAAGCCGCCAAGGTAATCGAGGGAATTCGCAAGCGCGGAAATCTACCCATCCTGGCTGGAGGGACAGGACTTTACCTGCGAGCGCTGCTGATGGGCCTGTTTGAAGGGCCTCCACGGTCAGAAAAGTTGCGGTCTCGGCTGCGCGCCCTGGCCGACCGTCGCGGACGGGAGTTTGTCCATCGGCTGCTGGCGAGACTCGACCCGGTGGCGGCGCGCCGCGTTGATCCGCGCGACCTGCAAAAAGTGGTCCGCGCAGTAGAAGTTTGTGTGGTTGCCCGACGCGCGATGTCTGCGCTGCAGGCGCGTGGCCGGGAGCCGCTGGCCGGTTATCGGTGCTTCAAAATCGGCCTTAATCCGGACAGGGAGGACCTCTACGCGCGCATCAACCAGCGAGTGGAAAGGATGTTTGCTGCGGGGCTGGAAGAAGAAACACGCCGCATGCTACTGCGGCCGGATGCTGAGGCGATCAAATGCCTGGGCTCGATCGGCTACCGCCAGGCTGCCGCGGCTTTGCGCGGGGAAATCTCGCTGGATGACGCCATCCGCCAAACTCAAACCGCAACCCGGCAATATGCCAAGCGCCAGATGACCTGGTTCCGGCGGGAGGCGGAGATCAAGGGATTCTCAGGTTTTGGGGACGATATCGCGCTCCAGCTTCAGGTGATGGATGCGCTGGACCTTTGGTTTGCATCAAAATATAGAGGGGCCTCCTGCTCGTCGAAGGTTGTATCCTTGTAAGGGATGAAGCGCTGTGAATGCGCTGGCGGAAACAGGATCATTATGGAAAAACAACAGAACATTCAGGATGGTTTTTTGAATTCCCTGCGTAAAGAAAAGTCGCTGGTCACGGTTTATCTGATGAGCGGCGTCAAGCTGACCGGAAGAATTCGCAGCTTTGACAAGTTTGCCGTCATTCTGGACAGCAACGGCATGGAACAACTGATTTTCAAGCACGCGATTTCAACTGTGTTGTTGAACCGCACAAACAGCACCGCAGCTTCGCCGGCGCCCCCGGGAGGATAGTTGGAAATTCGCCAGCAGCAGACTTCTGAGAAAGCGTACCTGGTAGGCTGGGTCCAGACGCGGCGGGGAAAGATCGTTGCCGACTATGACCCGGAAGAAAGCCTGGAGGAACTTCACGAACTGGCTGCCAGCGCCGGCGCCCACGTCGTGGGTTCCGTGCTGCAGAAGTCACCGCAACCTGATGCAGCCACGCTTGTAGGCCGCGGCAAGACCCATGAGATTTACGGGGCCGCCCGCGCGGCGCATGCGGACGTCATTCTCTTCGACCACGACCTGACCCCGACACAGCTTCGCAATCTCGAGTCGGCGCTCCATTCGAAGGTGGTCGATCGCACCCAGCTCATTCTGGACATTTTCGCCCGGCGCGCTCGCAGCCGCGAAGGCCAGCTCCAGGTGGAACTGGCCCAGCTTACGTATCTTTTGCCTCGCCTTTCCGGCCACGGCACACGCCTTTCAAGGCTGGGCGGCGGCATCGGGACCCGAGGTCCTGGCGAACAGCAACTGGAATTTGACCGGCGGCGAATTCGCGCCCGCATCCAGCGGCTGACCCGCGGAATCGCCAAGGTGCGCGGGGAGCGGTCTCTGCACCGGGCCCATCGCCGCGACCAGCAGTTCCTGACCGTGTCCCTGGTGGGCTATACCAACGCCGGAAAATCAACGCTGTTTAACGCCCTCACCCGCGCCCGCACCTCCACTTCAAGCCGGCTGTTCGCAACCCTTGACCCGACGGTCCGGGCCATTCAGCTTCCCTCACGCCGGCGGGTGTTGCTTTCTGACACGGTGGGATTCATCCGCAAGCTGCCTCCGCACGTGGTCGCGGCCTTCCGCGCCACGCTGGAGGAACTGGAGGAAGCAAGCCTGCTTCTGCACGTGATGGACGCTTCTCATTCCCACCAGCATCAGCATGAGGCCACCGTCGAGGGTCTGCTGGAAAAAATAGGCCTGGCAGGTACGCCTCGCCTCCTGATCTGGAATAAGATTGACCTATTAGACGAAACAGCCCGGTCGCGCCTGCCGAAAAGCCCCAGGCACGTGGAAATGTCAGCCCGCACCGGAGAAGGCTTCGAGAGATTGCGGAACGCCATCGACTCCGCCCTCGAAGACGACCCGATCGTTGAGACAGAGTTTGAGTTTTCAGCCGGGGATGGCGAGCGCCTGGCCCTCCTGCACCGGACCGGGGACGTCCTTTCCACCCGATACGAAGACAACCGTGTCCACGTCCGCGCGCGATTGGCGCGGTCCCTGAGACAAAAGCTGGAACCTCGGAGCGACCCACCCACCGGCGTTTTGGCGTCCCCATAAACCCCTGTATTTTCGCGGCTTGGAACCTGTGGAAAAAACTGTGGAAAAGAGTTCGGCAGCCGCGCATTTAGCGGCCCTCGAAAATCCCACTCAAAATCCAGTTTTTTGCCGGACTGTGATATCGGCTTGTGTTTTCAATAACTTAAACGTCCACTAATGAGAACTGTCTTAAGAAGCGCCGCGGATTTGTGGTCTGGTGAGGCCAGAAACCGTGGCTGGAGTTTTGCACAAATACGAGGCCAGAAGGTCCCTTGAAGTTGTAGCCTGCCAACCCCTCATTTTGCCGTTAAATCGGTTCTTCAGCAGTATAGGCTCTGCGGGTAGCCGTAGCCTGCTTGCCACCGCCTGGCACGGCAATGGCTCTGGACGCGGGGACGGGCCATACCCTCCGGTGAAGAGGTGTACTGGCCGTCCCGATTGGGTCTGCGCCGCAGCGGCTTTGACGGGCGCGTGGCCTGGGAATTGCAACCTCTGAACGCGGCTGCGTCGAACTTCGAAGGGCAGCGTGGCCGGGCGCGGGGCGACTGAATCAGAATTTGCGGGCGCGGTGCAGCGGAGGCGAATTCAGCTTCAGCCTGCAGACGATTTGCGATACGATGGGCTTCCAAAAAATGTTTGCGCGGGATTAGTTAGTTCCGTTGACACTCCGCATCGCCTTGGCTATAGTGGGGGTGTCAGTCCGGCTCCCTGCTGAAATCCATGGAATACCTTGGCGAGAGAGCCTATTCTCCTTAGAATTCCGCCGGGATGCAACTCCAATTGATATGAATTTGCCCCTCTCACTGACGGTCCTGAGGATCTTTTTCGTTCCTCTCATTGTCGTCCTGTTGTTGACGAAGGGGAACAACATGGACATCTGGGCCGTGGTGGTATTCCTGCTGGCGTCAGCCACCGACCTGCTGGACGGATACCTGGCACGGAAGCGGGGGCAGGTGACGGCAATGGGAATCCTGCTGGATCCGCTGGCCGACAAGCTGCTGACGGCATCCGCGTTTATTTCACTGGTATGGCTGCACCTGGTCCCGGCCTGGATGGTGGTCATCATCGTGGGGCGCGAACTGGCGGTTACCGGGCTCCGGTCAATCGCCTCCGTCCAGGGAATTCTGCTCCAGGCTTCGGAGCTTGGCAAAACGAAAATGGTCCTGCAGGTGGCGGCCATCAGTGTGATAACCCTTGAACCCCGGTTCCCATCCACCTTCCTCGCGGGCATGCTCCTGCTCTGGGCGGTTGTAGTGTTCGCGCTTATTTCAGGCACGCAATATTTCTGGGATTTTCGCAGGAAGATGGAAGCCCGCCTGAAGCACCAGAGTCCCGGACAACTGGTTGTTATTCCGGGCGGCAAGGATAAAGAGGGTGAGAAAGATGTCGCCGCTCATTGAAGAGGACCGGAAAACTCTGCTCCGGCTGGCCCGGCAGGCCCTGGAAGACGGCGTTGGCGGGGTCACGGAGCCCAAAGAACTTCCGCAACCTGCGCCGGCCCTCCTGGAATGTCGCGGAGCTTTTGTTACTCTGCGCAAGCACGGAGAACTTCGAGGTTGCATCGGGCATGTACAGACTTCTGCGCCCCTCTACAAAACCGTCCAGGAATGCGCCGTAGCCGCTGCACTGACTGATCCCCGGTTCCGGCCCGTCACGCCTGATGAAACGCCCTTGCTGCACCTGGAAATTTCCATCCTCAGTATGCCAGAACAAATGGCTCCCGATCAGATTGTGATCGGAGAGCACGGGCTGATTGTCAGCCGGGGCTCCCGGCGCGGCCTGCTTCTGCCACAGGTTCCTGTTACCTGGAACTGGGACCGTGAGCAGTTTCTGGAACAAACCTGCCTGAAGGCGGGACTGCCCGCCGATGCCTGGAAACAAAGCGCTCGAATCGAGGCGTTCACGGCGGAGGTGTTTGAAGAACCGCCTGGTCCCGCCGTCCAGTCACCCTCTCAGGACAAAATCCGGCACATTACGGCCAACTGAGCACGGTTGCCTTGCAAGCGGTTTCTCCCGTTGTTCCTAGAGATCATCCTCCAGGAAGGCGGCCGGAAAAAGAGCTTGACATCCACCCTGGGAATGCTAATATTTTAGCACGTTGCTAATAGATTAGCAGAAAGAGGGGCGGATGACCCAAAACGAACATCACAAACTCAGCCGCCGCGAACGCCAGATCATGGATGTCCTTTATCAGCGCCAACGGGCCTCCGCGGCTGAAATCCGCGAGTCCCTTCCCAATGCTCCCAGCTATTCGGCAGTGCGGGCGCTGCTGCGTATTCTGGAGGAGAAGGGGCACGTGCGGCACGAAGAAAAGGACCTGCGCTACGTCTACATCCCCACCGCGCCGCGCGGTCGCGTACGGCGCAGGGCTTTGCGGCACGTGGTGGATACATTCTTCGACGGCTCAGCCGCGCAGGCCGTGGCGGCCCTGCTGGATTCTTCCGCGGCGGGCCTTTCCGAGGAAGAACTTGACCGAATTGCAGGCCTGATCGAGCAGGCTCGAAAGAATGGTGGCTCATGACAGCGGTGGTTCATTTAGCTGTGCGAGTGCTTCAGCTTTTCTCGGGCTGGTCTGGATGGTCCTGGGCGCCTGTTTCGGAAGTTCTCGTCAAAGTGACAATCCTGTTGCTCACGGCGTTTGCGTTGGTTCTGGTACTGCGACGCGCCTCGGCGGCGGGCCGTCATCTCGTCTGGACCCTCTCGCTGTGTGCGGTGCTGGCTTTGCCGATTTTTGCGCTGGCGTTTCCGGCGTGGGAAGTCCCTGTCTTTCCGTCGGCTCAATCTGGCATCGCCAGCGAGGTAACGAGTATTTATCGCGAGCGATCGGCGGAGCCGCCGGAGGACCACCTCGTTCCAGTTGCTGTGGTGCCAAGTCCGGCCAAGCCGGTATGGCCCGGCGTGCTTCTGGTCGTATGGGCGCTTGGGTCATTGTTCTGTATGGCGCGAATGGTGGTCGGGCAGTCGTGTGTCCGCAGTCTTGCCGGGCGGTCGCGACTATGTCAATCCAGCCAGGCGCTTTCAGCTCTGAAGAGCGACCTCCAGCGTCTGCGTATTTCACGTGCTGTTGAGCTTCGGACCGGTGCGGAAATTGGAATTCCGTTTACCAGGGGATTCTTCCGACCGGCCATCTTCCTGCCGGAGGAAGCCGGTGAGTGGAAGGGCGAGCGGCTCGAGTTCGTGCTGGCGCACGAGCTGGCCCACGTCGCTCGACATGATTGTCTGACGCAGATTCCGGCACAGGTTGCCTGCGCATTGTTCTGGTTTCATCCTCTGGTCTGGCTTGCGGCTTTTCAGATGCGCAAGGAGCGAGAACGAGCGTGTGATGACATGGTCCTGAATCTGGGTCATCCGGCGGCAGATTACGCCGAATTTCTCGTAATGTTGTGCCGCAGCCTGCGGAACATCACTCCAGCGTGGTCAACAGGTATCGCCATGGCCGAATCCTCTCAATTGGAGGTCCGTATGAAGGCGTTGCTTGATCCCAAAATTAATCACAAGCCCTTGGCTGCAAGCCGGGTTCTTTTTGCCGCAGTTCTCACAATGGCGTTGCTTGTGCCGGCGGCGGTGATCCATGCCACGGCTAAGAACGACACCGGAAGTATTTCAGGAACCGTGCACGACCCCAGTGGAGCTGTTGTTCCAGACGCGGGAGTCACCCTCACCAACACTCAATCACATGAGCAGGTCGAAATCCAGACAGGAGAAGATGGGACGTTCAGCTTCCCAGGAGTTCAGCCCGGAAGCTATCAGCTTGAAATTTCCAAGCCTGGCTTCGTCCGTAAAAGAATCCCGATTCTGGAACTGGCGTCCTCACGTCGGTTTAACGAAAACATCTCTCTGGACATCGGAGAAGTGACACAGACGGTCCTCGTGACCGGGCATAGGCCGGCAGGGACTGCGTCCAAGCCGCAGCACGCGCCACGACGCATCCGGGTCGGCGGCTTGGTTCAGGCGCCCAAGCTAATAAAGAAGACTCATCCTGTTTATCCCCCCAGCGCCGAGGAGCAGGGAATTGAAGGCAGCGTCATTATGCGGGCTGTGATCGGGACAAGCGGCCAGATCCTTTCGCTTTCTCCCTACAATGGCGCTGATCCTGCCCTGATTAAATCTGCCATGGATGCTGTCCGCCAGTGGCATTACCAGCCGACGCTCTTGAACGGGGAGCCAGTGGAAGTTGCGACCACCATCACGGTGGTTTTTCGGCTGGATCAGTAGGCTGCCCTGGCCAGAAGAATACTTCTCCGAGGCCTGGCTGCGGTGGACGGCCGCGCACGGACTTCGGGATGGCCTTCCCGGTGTTATACTGATCAAATCGTGATCAGGGGATTCTTCGGGACATTGCTCGTGGCGATGGGCATGTGGGGTTCCTTCCATATGTTACTCCCGGTGAAGGGAACCGCTGCGCCCTGCCAGTCTGCCTGCACGTGCCATTGCTGCATGGACAGCGGAATGTGCTCGATGATGAAGCATGGCGCCCCAATGCGCATGGGACCGGAGTCGAACAGCGCCTCAAATGCAAGCCCGGTCCGGCGCGCTGTAGCTTGCTCCTGTTCACTGTCGCCGCCTGCGGCATCATTGATGCTGGCCTCGCACGCCGATCTGCTCTTCAGTCTGCCGCAAGCGAAGCTCCACTTCGTGCTGCCGGCCTCGCTCAATTGGGGCGGCGGCAACTTTATCTTTTGGCCTGCTCCTGATAGCCGGGTTCCTGATCCGCCTCCCAGACCTTTCTCCAGCTAACCGAAAAAACCAATTCCAAAAGCGAAGGTTTAGGTGCGCTGGCGCATCTTTACGCGCGTTCACGCGGGAGTCCATCTGTTTTCGGGAGGGAGTGTTTTACATGAGGTTTATCAGGTCCCTGGCTTTGCCGGCTTTGGCCTTGAGCTTGAGCCTTGCATGGCCCGCATATGCGGCAATTTTTGGGAACGTTCGCGGAATCGTCCACGATCCGCAGCACCGTCCCATTCCAAACGCCCAGGTCGTCATTCGGGCCGGCGGCGCGGCATGGTCGAAGACCGCCCATACGAACCCCGATGGCGAATTCGAGTTCAGTGCGGTACCGGCGGGTGTGTACGCCCTGTCAGTGCAGGCGCAAGGATTTCAGTCCAGGGAACAGTCCATAACGGTGAGTTCCGGCGCCGCCCCGATTTTCCATTTCGCGCTGGAGATCGCGGCGGCGAAGGAGAGTGTCAGCGTTTCCGCCGCGCCCGAGAATATAAATACCCAGGCGGCGTCCACAGAGACAACTGTTGACCGCGAGAGGATCGCTCGCACTCCCGGCGCAGACCGCACCAACAGTCTGGCGATGGTTACGGACTATGTTCCCGGAGCCTATATGGTCCACGATCAGCTCCACGTGCGCGGCGGGCATCAGGTGAGCTGGGAAGTGGACGGCGTTCCCGTCCCCAACACCAACATCGCCAGCAACGTGGGTCCGCAGTTTGACCCGAAAGATGCCGACTACGTCGAAATCAAGACGGGTGGATATTCCTCCGAATACGGCGACCGCACCTACGGCGTATTCAATGTGGTCCCGCGCACGGGATTCGAGTACAACAGCGAGGGTGAACTCGTAGCCAGCTACGGAAGCTTTAACCAGACGAACAACCAGCTTAGCCTGGGCAGCCACACTGATCGCCTGGCCTGGTTCGGGAGCCTGACCGGCAGCCGCTCTGACCTCGGGCTGATGACGCCGGTCCCGCAGGCGATCCACGCCATGAACAGCGGCGTGGGAGGGTTTGGCACATTCATTTTCAATGCCACACCCGAGGACCAGTTGCGGCTGGTGGCTTCTGCGCGCGGAGACCACTACCAGATTCCCAATACTCCCGAGCAGCAAAGCGCGGGAGTGCGTGATCTTGACCTGGAGCGCGACGCCTTCGTCAACTTCTCATGGGTGCATACTTTTGGTCCTGGAATGCTGCTGACCCTCTCCCCTTTCTATCACTTCAACCGGGCGAATTTCGTGGGCGGCCCCGATGACACGCCCTTCATTCTGAACAACAATCGCAGTTCTCAATACGTCGGTGGCCTGGCGACATTGGGAGTAGTGAAGGGAAAGCACAACGCGCAGTTTGGAGTTGAAGGCTTTGGCCAGCGTGATGACACCTTTTTCGGTCTCGCTCCTGCCGAGGCGACCGGGCGGCCGCCCATCCGGCAGCGCTACAAGCCTTTTGGCAATATGGAAGCTGCATTCTTGCAGGACCAGTTTCAACTGACATCCTGGCTGTCGCTCAACGGCGGCCTCCGGCTGACGCACTATTCAGGTCTGCTGCAGGAGAATGGGATTGACCCGCGCGTAGGGGCCGCCATCCGTGTGCCTCGACTTGGCTGGATCCTGCGAGGCTTCTACGGGCGGTATCTTCAGCCTCCGCCGCTCGACACCTTCTCCGGGCCGCTCGAGCAGTTCGCGCTCGAGGAGGGCGTCGCCTTTCTCCCTCTGCACGCCGAGCGCGATGAGCAGTATCAGGCCGGCATTACCATTCCGCTGCGCAAGTGGACGCTCGACGCGGACATTTTCCGCACGCGCGCCCGCAACTTTTTTGATCACGATGAGATTGGCAGCTCCAACATTTTTCTGCCGCTCACCATTCAGGGAGCGCGCATCCAGGGCTGGGAGTCCACGTTGCGCTCGCCCGAAATTCTTGGCCGCGCGAGAGTTCACGTGGCCTGGTCGCACCAGTTTGTGCAGGGCTTTGGCGCCGTCACTGGAGGTCTTACTGACTTCGAACCGCCGGAAGAAGGCTTCTTTTTTCTTGATCATGATCAGCGCAATACTTTGAGTATTGTGGGGAGCAGCGGGCTGCCGGGGCGGGCCTGGGCGACGGCGGTGATAGCCTACGGTTCTGGTTTCCTGAACGGCGACGGCCCCGCCCACCTGCCCAGCCACGCCACCCTCGGGCTCTCCCTCGGCAAGCGGTTCGGGAAGGACTGGTCCCTGGCTGTGAACGCCCTCAACCTCGCCGACCGCCGCTACCTGATCGACAACAGCAACACCTTTGGCGGAACGCACTACGCCTACCCGCGCGAGGTCTACGTGGAAGTGCGCTACCGTTTTCATTTCTAAGCACTTGACTAACACGCTGCGGCGCTGTAGCGACCGGGCGTCACGCTGCTCCGGCGGACTTCGGAGCCCCGCTGGCCGACCCGCCTGAAGCCACGCGCGCCAGCCTGGGCGCATTCCGGCTCCAGGAGTAGAATGGCGGCCGGTTTTGGCGGTCTCGCCTTTCCCTTCCGGATGCCTGGCGCGGCCAAACAGGCTACATGAAAGCCCACCCGGCCGTTCCGGAGGCCCCCGTTTATGCTTCGTCTCCGGCTGGTTGTTCAGTGGGCGATTTTCGGGGCCGCGTTGAACAAAGAAAAACAGCCCTTTGCAAGGGGGGTGTAAGGACACAGGCAAGGGTGCCTGTGCCACTACCAGAGCTAAGGAGAGAAACACAGGCAAGAGTGCCTGTGCTACTGCCAGACTTTAGGCCTAGAACCCAGGTTCCATTGAACGCGCAGGCGCGGGATGCCACTCTAATTCGAGATTTGCTTTGATGGTTATTAGCTGGACAGGGCAAGATCGGCTGAATGAAGCGTCAACAGAACCAACCCGAAGAGATTGTGGGCCGCCGCGCCGGGACCGTTTCCCGATTTCTCGTCGTCAGCGCCTTTCTGGGACTGCTGATCGGGCTTGTGGAAGCGGCGCTTCTGTGGACGACGCCTCGCGTCATCCCGCTGCTGGCGCCGGACGTTGGATGGGTGATCTGGTTCCTGGCGCCGCTGGTGGACATGCTCTTCTTTGCTCTGGTGGGTCTCGGCCTGGGCTTCCTGGCCAGCCGCACCGCGCACAAGGAAGTGTTTGCGGCCGCCGGCGCAGGCATTACGGTCACGTTTGTAACGCTCATGCTGGCGTGGTTCCACCGGGAGATTGGCCTCCATCCCTTCGATCTCCAGATGGAGATCGTTTCTCCGTTGGCAGTGTTCGTTCCTGTGACGGTGGTGTCGTTTGTGGTCCTTGCGGTCGTCTGGCACCGGCTTGCTGCGTTTGGGGACCGCTGGCTGAACAAGATGCTGAAGCCGCTGGCCCGCGTGCTTGCCGCTTTCGCGATGATTGCAACTGCTGCGATCGGGGCTTTTGTAGATCGACCGACTTTCTCAGGAACTCCGGTGCAGGCGGTCGCGCCGCCACAAGGCGCGCCCAACATCGTCTTTATCACGCTCGATACGGTCCGCGCCGACCATCTATCGTCCTACGGCTATTCGCGGCCCACCACGCCGAACATTGACCGCTTTGCGCGCAGCGGCGTGCTGTTTGAGAACGCCATCGCACCGACTTCCTGGACGCTCGCATCGCACTCCTCCATGTTCACCGGCCTGCTGCCCCAGCAGCAGGGGGCAGACTGGGCCGTTCCTTTGGCATCGAACCCCTGGACCCTTGCAGAAATCCTGCGGTCGCGGGGTTACGAGACGGCGGGCTTTGCGGCGAACGAGTATTACTTACAGAAGGGTTGGGGAATTGCCCAGGGGTTCGAGACTTATGACGACAACAGTTCGTTTCTCCGCCATAACCTTGCCCAGGCATTTCTAGGAAACGTCATTCTGCAGCCCCTGTACCAAACCTTCTGGCGTTACGACTCATTCGATCGCCGCGGCGCGCATGAGATTAATCGGAGCGTCTATCGCTGGCATCGGCGTCGTTCAGACCGTCCGTACTTTCTTTTCATCAATTATATTGACACCCACGACCCTTACTTCACGACGGGGCCTTATGAGGGCCGCTTTGGCAGAGTATCGAGGGACGTCGCTCGCAAAGTGCGTTTTGCCGGAGAGACGGGCGCGTCATATGAGTTCAGCCCGAGTGAGCGGGAGTCCATGATTGCAGGTTACGACAATTGCCTTGCCTACCTGGACAGCCAGGTGGGTGAACTTCTGGCATTCCTGCGCAATTCGCCCCAATGGACGAACACCATCGTGATTATCACCTCAGACCACGGCGAGGCATTTGGCGGCCATGGGAGCTATGAGCATGGTTTTGACCTTTACCGCCAACTGCTCCACGTTCCTTTGGCCATCGCGGGGCCGGGAGTTCCGCAGGATATGCGCACCAGCCACGTGGTGGGGACTCGCCAGTTGTTTTCCACTGTGTTGGATCTGGCTGGCCGTGGGAACACGCCTTTCAGCCGCACCAGCCTGGCAAGGTTCTGGAAGCCTGATTTCAAGCCATCGCCGTTCGACGACGCGGTTGTTTCAGAATTGGTTCCCGTTTTCGATTCGGGCGCACTGCGCCCATCGGTCAGCCTGACCACGCCCCAGTGGCAATACATCGAACATCGCGATGGCCGCCAGGAGCTTTACAACTGGAAAGCTGATCCAAGAGAACAACAAAACCTATCCGCTGCTGCCGGCGAACAGGCCACGCTGGAGGAGATTCGCTCGCGCCTCGTCGATCTGGTCAGCGATGCCGTCGGTCCCTGGCGCGGCCCGCAGTATCTCGACGCCCTGGATTCGGTGTCGGGGCCGGCCCGGCTCAGCCTTCTTCGTCCTCAACCGTTCGAGCCGGGTGCCGCGAAATATCGCATCGGCATGGCGCAGGCATTTTTCAAACCCGAGGAATCCGCGCCCACCCGTCCCACGCAGGCTGAGCGTGAACTGATGCGGAGCCTGCCTTATCAATAGCCAAAGCGGGCTTTTGAATCTCCTTTATTGAAGATTGACTGACAGAAGTGCGTGTGGACGCCTCTCGCCTGGCGGAAGGTGGCGGAAGGTGATTGCGCTGCAGAGAAAGTGAGGTTAGCTTAATGAGGATTGCATAATAGAGTGACGGATTTCCGTAGCGCCGGTCCCGCCCAGCGGGACCGGCCCTGAAAATTGCCGCCGGGACGGCGCTACAAGTGATCTTGTCACCATATTTTGTAATCCTCAGTAGGACGATGCGGATGACCCCTGAACGGCGAATTGCCGGTGGTCCAATGCTGCCCGTGGGCGCGACGAGCGGGGTCCGGGGCGAATTCTACCGCTACGTCCTGGTCGGAGGGTTCTCGACCGTCTGTGATGCCTCAACTCTGTTTTCGCTGACACGCTTTGCGGGCGTCCACTATCTGATTTCGGCGCCCATCGGGTTCTGTCTCGGAACGATTGTGAATTACTTCCTAAGCGGCAGTTGGGTATTTGAGCGCCGTACGATGAACAACAGGTCGGCGGAATTGACGATTTTCACTCTCATCGGAGTGGTCGGATTAATTCTAAACGAACTCATCCTGTGGTTCTTTCAATCCAAACTGGGCATTTATTATCTGATTGCCAAAGGTGTGAGCGCCGCCGTGGTCCTGGCGTGGAACTTTGGCGCACGAAAACTCGTTCTGTATCGCTAGCTTTTGACAGGAACATTGCCTGGCTCCTCCGAAGCCGGCCTTAATCGTTTCCCGGACACGGAGGAGCAGAAGCGGCAGATGGGCGGGTTTTCTTAGCGCGCCGTGTTTCCGGCAGGAACCAGCCGTTGAGCTTCCACTTGTGCAAGTATCCAGCCGTAGGTTTTTTCCAGCCCGTTCCTAAGTGGCTGAGAAGGTGCCCAGCCGAGCTTCTCACGGATCAACCGATTGTCAGAGTTCCGGCCGCGCACGCCGAGAGGGCCGGAAATGTGCTTGATGCTGAGCTTCTTGCCGGTGATCTCCATAACCATCTGAGCCATCGCGTTGATGGTTACCATCTCGTCGGAGCCGATATTTACCGGTCCGCAAAAAGTATCTGACTGCATCAGGCGGGATATTCCCTCAAGACACTCGTCGATGTATAGAAATGAACGGGTCTGCCGGCCGTCGCCCCATATTTCAATCTCACCGCCTTTGGGTTGTTCTGCGACCTTCCGGCAGAGAGCGGCGGGGGCTTTTTCGCGCCCGCCGCACCAGGTTCCTTCAGGGCCGAATATGTTGTGGAAGCGCGCCACGCGCACATTCAGCCCATGGTTCCTGGCAAATGCGAAGTAAATCCGCTCGCTGAATAGTTTCTCCCATCCATACTCGCTGTCCGGGGCCGCCGGGTAGGCGCTGGAC
The DNA here is from genome assembly GCA_035712365.1 of Terriglobia bacterium. NCBI lineage: Bacteria > Pseudomonadati > Acidobacteriota > Terriglobia > Terriglobia bacterium. The sequence goes on along the minus strand of DASTAW010000015.1, from coordinate 90,704 downwards.
TCCGCGCAGTTGGGGTTGTCAGGGTCTTCCTGGTTGTAGGCGGGATACATGCACGCGGAAGAGGAATAGAAAATCTTCTTCACCTTGCGCTCGACGCCGAAGCTGGCCATGTGGAGGTTGATCATGCAGGAATTGTGCATGATTTCAGCGTCATTCGCGCCGCTGAAGACAAAACCGGCGCCGCCCATATCGGCCGCGAGCTGGTAGGCCTCGTCAAAGGGACGGTCCAGAATCTCCTGCCAGGTTGAGGCGTCACGAAGATCGCCCTGGACAAAACTGTCGGCTGCCGTCGGGCTGAATTCAGGCCGCTTAATATCCACGCCGCGGACCCAATATCCTTCCCGCTTGAGCCGCCTCACCAGATGGCTGCCGATAAAGCCTCCTGCTCCACATACCAATGCTTGCTTCGCTGCCATAGATCCTCCTTTTACAAATAAGGGTCGCCTCATACATATCCTTCGAAATGATCGACTGACGTTTCATGGACAAATTGCTGACACGGCTGCGGGAGCGCCGGGCGCCGCCCTCTCCCCGCAAGCCAAGGAAGCATGCGGCGCGGTGCCGGCCAGCGCAAGCCGGCGAAGGCGCGCGGATGAATGAGCGCCGGCAGCGCCGCCAGGTAATCGTAGGCAAAGGCGTGCCAGTTGAAAATCACTGCTCCAACCACCAGCCACGCCACAGCCCGGTCGTCGCGCAATCCGCGAACTGCGGCGAACGCGAACACGAGACCAGCGGCAAGCACAGGCGCGGCCCAGTGCGCCGCACCCAGGGCAGTCAGAAGCCCGTGCACGGTCAGCGGGCCGTAATAAACCGCGCCTGCAACGGTTTGGGCCCGCCAGCAAGCTTCAGGCCAGCCTGGCCCGGCAATGGCGGTGGAGAGCGCAAACAGAAACGTTCCGGTTACCACGACGGACCACAGCACCCGCCAGCGCCGCCGCCAAGCCAGGAAAAGCAGCGCTGGCAAGAGCAGATGAAGGCCCATCGAGGCAAGGCCAAGCAAAATGCCGGCCCGTTCGTCACGCCCTCTCCTGATCGCGGACAGCGCCAGGGTTATGAGGAGAACAAACACGCCAATGTCGTGGCCGGATTTAACCATCCAGGCCAGGGGAAGAGCCAGGAACGACGCTGTCGCGAGCCATGCTGATGCGCTCATCGCCGCCAGGCGCGTACGCAGCGTCCAGAAGGCCGCCATCACCAGCGCCAGATTCAGCGCTGACCAGAGCAGGAAAGCGGCCGAAAATGGAAGCCATGTGAGCGGCAAAAATTCCAACGCCTGCCACGGGGCGCGCAGAAATGGCAAGTGCGGCGGATAGACGCGCGAATCATAGAGCGCAAGCGCGAGCGCGTGGCCGGTGCGCAGGCGCATCCCCGCCTCGTAGGACACCGCAAAGTCGGAGCCGGTGGGGATGCGTGCGGATGGAACCACCAGCAGCGCCGCCGTCGCGCCCGCAATGATTGCCCCAGCCGCCGTCCAGCGCATCCCGTTTTTCGTTTTCATTCTCCTCTCCACCAGGCTCGGGCGCCGCACTTGCGGCTCCCACAGCCGGGTCAAGAAATCATTCGGCAGGCGGCAATCCACCTGCGCATCAGGTAAGCCGTCTGATGGAAATATCCGCGTGTGGCCTGGTTCCAAATCGTGCCTGAGAAACCTTCAACCGCATCTTCAAGCTTGTCCGCGAGGGACGCGTAAGCGTCCCCGTAATTGCTCCCTTCGAGCTTTGTATCGACGAGCCACTGGGTGATATCTTCCAGCGCCCAGATACAGGCGAATTCGTTTGCGGCGTCGCGCATGTAGTTGTGGGAGTTTCTTCGGTGCTCGGCAAGCGGACTGCCGACTCTTAACTTGTATCCCAGATGGCGGACGCAAGCCTGGCTGAAGTAACCGCTGAAGATGTCGCCGTAGCGGTCAATCGGCGTGCCTGCAAGCGGGTATCCCATTCGCAGGAAATAGTAGGAAATGATGACATCGCGATGGACGGCTGTGTTTTGGGTATTGATGGGCGACCATGCCGAATCACTGAGCAGTACAGAGCTGCCACGCATGGCCGACGCCCGCACCGGCGCAATCAGCCACGTCATGGCGTCCATATCCGGCTCGCTGAGCCAAAGGCCGGCGTTCATGTGGACCCGCCCTTTCTCGACGGCCCGCGAAATCCTGGGCTGTTGATGGCGCGCAAAATAGGGAAAGCCTCGTGGATAAACGGTGACGTGGGGTTCAGTTTCCAGCATGTCGCAGATGTTGAACCAGCGATTTTCGCTCGAGACTTCGCATTCCGCGGTTGGCTCCCCAAGGACGATGCTGTGGGCCTTCACAAAATCTTCGTCCGGAAGGCACCAATTATCGTCATCGATCGACAGCATGACCGGGGCCCCTGACTCGAGGGCGAACAGGAAACCGACGTTGCGGCGATTGTCGGAATTGTAGGGGATCAGCTTGCCCAGCCCATTGAATTTGTTCAGGTAGATTTCCTGTTCGTCGAGGGTAGGGCAGAATGTCTTTAATCCCCTTCGGGTGAGGTCCCTGCAACGGTCGTAGGCGGCGGCAGGAGTTTTGCGGTCGGGAATGACAATGGCAACGGTGCGGTCCAGATACCCGAAGCGCTCGAAATTGCGAAAGTAATCTTCCAGGATCACAGGGTCGGCGATGGTGGACATCACCAGAACTGCCTCAGGTTGCATCAAAGGACTCCCTCTTGAGGATTGCCGGAAACGTCGGTGGCACGCAGCCGGTACAGGCGCCACAACTGCGCAAGCGCCTCTCTGACCGCGCTGCCGTGCAGCCGGGGACTGGCCGCCTGGTATTGAATGGGGACTTCCGTAATCTTGAGATCGCGGCAATAAACTTTGATTTCAGTCTGGAAGAAATGCGCCCGCGAACGGATGCCGTGTTCCAAAACGAGTTGGAGCGCGGGGCGCGAGAACATCTCGAATCCGCTGGTCATGTCATTCAGGCGCGTGCCCATCATCAGGTTCGTCAGGGTTGTTCCGCAGCGGCTGATGAGATAGCGCTTCCATGAACTTTTGCGGATGCCGCCGCCCGGCATGAAACGACTGCCAAAAACGCAGTCATATCCCTGCTGCATGGCGGCGAAAAACTGCGGGATGTCAGCAGGCCTGTGGCTGAATCCGGCGTCGATTTCAAGGATCCAGTCGGAGCCGGCTGCGAGCGCCTCGCGATAGCCGCGGACATACGCATCCACAACACATCGGTTTTCCGGGGACCAGACAACCTGCAGACGGGGCTCGGTGATGGCATACTCGCGCAGAAGTTCGAGAGTATTATCTGTGGTTGCCTTGTCCAGCACGGCAAAAAATCTGACGCTGCGGAAACCGTGGCATTGCTCCAATACTTCACGAACGAAGCGCACAGCTTCTGTGCCCTCATTGGCCATGGGGCAGGCGACGCCGAGGCTTATGTCCGCCAGCTTGTTCAGTGACACATCAGATGACATCGGGTCTACTCCCACGACGCCTCCAGTGCTGTTTCGTTTAACGGCACAGAACGACACGGCACCGGCGCTTCGGCTGGGGAAAGAACCAGCCTCTCCTGTTGCTTCTCGTACAGCTCGTAAATCAGAGAGGCGCCTATGAGCGCCAGGCCGTAAAAGTAAGGGGAACCGGCAATCGCGAACTGCGCGGGAGAACTCAGTGCGATCCAGGCAAGCACGTGCAAAGGGATGCAAAGGATGATCCAGCCGATCCTCATGAGCGCATTCAGTTGCCTTTCGTACAACATGGGAATCAGCACCACCGTATAACCCAGCCAACTGACTGGCCCGGCCAGCAATGAAACAATCAAAGCAATTTCCGATATCCTGTAAATGTCCGGCGCCTTGCTGAAAGCAATCCATGCAACCGCCAGCAGCATAATAATTGTCAAAGCGTAACCCAGGTCTCTGTAGTAGTGGGTAATTCCGGTGTAGGGATCAAGCCGCGCGAACATTGCGACGATGGCGGAATTGGTCGGCAGTGGAATTCCCCGGAAGCCCTTGCAGGCCGCTGCCCAGAGCCGGTAGAGTTCTACGCCGTCGCCCGAAGCCAGCGGAAGCACTGAAGCAGTTGCAAACGTCAGGAGGGCCGAAATACCAGCTTTTCTGTGCCGGGACAGAATCAGCAAGACCGGCCAGACCAGGAAGGTGGGCTTGAGCGCACAAAGGACACCAATCGCCAGCCCGGCGGTGACGAAGGCGTTTCTCCTGAATGCCAGCCACGCGACGACGGTGAGCAGAAGCAGTACCATATACATCTGGCCCAGTTCAAACGTATACCAGACCCCACCCATTCCCAGGACCAGCAGGATTCGGGTCCTAAGGGCCGGATTGGGATTTGCCCGGATGATGAGGGCCACGGAAACAATAAAGAGGCAGACCGAGATCAGGGCCCACAACTCGGCGCTGGCAATGGGCCCGACGGCAATAATGGGCCGAAACAGATAGAGGCTGACCGGCGGATTCAAATTAACCGCCGGAACGAACATGCCTCTAACGTCAAGCGCAGGGTGATAAGTTAGAGGGTAGTCGAGGTATGGGTTCAGGTGATGGACCCAGGCGTACACGGAAGCGTACAGCGAACCGTAGTCATATAGAGGCAAAGCGCTTTTGAAACTTGCCAGAGTCTGGAGGATGATCGTGAAGTAGTAAACCAGCAAACAGAAAGCCGCTCCCAGGAGCGGCAGGGTGCGCGGCCAGTCGTTTGAGCGATTCGCCAAATCGCGCAAATTGCTTATGCTGATCTCCGACCGAAGCCCTGAACGCATCCTTTTTGTCTCGCCGTTAAAGCTGTACCCGAACTCTGTGCCGCTGGACGCCCAGTGCAACCCAAAGAGGCAATAGGCAATTCGTAGGCCACTTTGCCGGTTATTGCTAACCCAGTTATTATCAGCGATTTGAATCCAGAGCGAGGCCGCAGGTGTCATCAAAAGGTATCACTTGTTCCAGGGCTGGATTTTCAATAGGTTACAGAGCTTCAGGCACTGGCGCAGGCAATTGACATATGGGTCGCCAGTGTGGGACATTCGCTTAGGAGATGCGGTGAAACAGGGTGAGGCGGCAAAGGGGAAGTCGGTTGTCATTATTGGGGCGGGGCCGGCGGGGCTGACGGCTGCGCTGGAATTGTCGAGGCATAACGTCCCGGCAATGGTCCTGGAAGCGGACAAGCAGGTGGGCGGCATTTCGCGCACGGTGAACTACAAGGGATATCTGTTTGACATCGGCGGGCACCGCTTCTTTACCAAATGGGACGAAGTAAACCAGATCTGGAAGGAGACGCTGGGAGACAAGTTCCTGCAGCGGCCGCGTCTGTCGCGCATCTATTACCGCAGAAAATTCTTTCTTTATCCCCTGGTGGCGAAAAACGCCTTGCTGGGGCTCGGGCCAGTCGAAAGCGTTCGGATTCTGCTCAGCTACTTTCGCTCCGCGCTCTTTCCGACGCCGAAGGAAGACAACCTGGAGGAGTGGGTCTCGAACCGGTTTGGAAAGCGCCTTTATCAGATCTTCTTCAAGACCTATACCGAGAAAGTGTGGGGCGTGCCTTGCACGTCGATCCAGGCAGAGTGGGCGGCCCAGCGGATCAAAGGCCTCTCGTTGATGGGGGCGGTGAAGAATGCGCTGTTCCCCTCAAAAACGCCCAAGGCAAAGACGCTGATCGACAAATTCAATTACCCCGAGCGGGGTCCGGGGCAGATGTGGGAGACGCTGACGGAGCAGCTTGGGCGAGAAGGCTACCCAGTGATGATGGAGCGGCCGGTGGTCCGCATCTGCCACGAGGCGGGGACCGTGAAGCGCGTGGTAACGCGCGGCGCGCACGGCGAGGAGAACTTTGAGGGCACGGACTTCGTGAGCTCGATGCCCATCCGCGACCTGATGAACGCGCTCGATCCGCGCCCGCCGGAGGAAGTGATGCGGGCGGCAAACGACCTTCGCTATAGAGACTTCCTGATCGTCAGCCTGGTGGTCAACCGGAAGGAAGTCTCGCCTGACAACTGGATCTACGTCCACGAACCGGGAGTGAAGGTGGGGCGCATCCAGAATTTCAAGAACTGGTCGCCCGCCATGGTTCCAGACCCGGGCAAAACCTGCCTGGGAATGGAGTATTTCGTTTTTGAAAATGATGAGCTGTGGTCAAGCCCTGACCAGAAGCTGATCGAGATGGCGCGAAATGAGATTGCGCAGCTTGGGCTGGTGCGGCGGGAGGAAATTGAAGATGGCACTGTGGTGCGAATGCGAAAGGCCTACCCGATGTACGATCCAGGCTGGGCAGAACGCATTGAGACCATCCGCGCCTATGCGCGCGCCAGCCTGAGAAATCTGCAATTCGTCGGCAGAAACGGGATGCACAAGTACAACAACCAGGACCATTCCATGATGACCGCGCTGTGCGCCGCTCGGAATATCTGCGGCGCCGGGCACGACATCTGGGCCATCAACAGCGAGCCCGATTATCACGAGGAAGTGAAAGAATCCGAATCCCGCCCCAAGCAAGCCCAGGTGGAGAGCGTGGCTACCTGAGGCGCGGCCCGCCCCGCAAGCGGCCCACGATGGCGACCGGGACGCTTTACACGCTGCCTTTCGTCTTCGTAATGTTGCACGGATCAGCAGCTCTTGTTCTGGTGGGTACCGGCCCCTGTGTCTTAACGAAGATAACGCTGAGGCGGTCGTGGTAAACCTCCTTCCACTGGGGCGAGGCGCTCAACAAAGACGCTTGCATAGTGCCTTGGGGGACCAGGCAGGAGTCAATGTCGTACTTTCGCAGCAGGGTCCATAATCCGTTTTCCGTCGATAAGGCGTTCAGATAATCGCTGAAAACCGTGTCCCGCTCATAAAGGTTGAGCCGCCCGTCGATGAAGACCTTGCGAGCGGGTCCGAGGTCGAACAGCAGAAAGCTTCCCCAATCGTAGTAAGTGTATGTCCGTTCGATGTCCGGGCGAGAGCCCAGGAAGCTGGCCGCGCCAACCGGCGCTATGAGCTTCCTGACCTCCTGCAAGTTCGATTTCGAGGGAAAGAACCCCACGATACCGGCCAAAATGCAAGCCATGAGCAGAGCATTTACCAGAGTTCGCTCTTTCTGAGCCTGGCGCCCCGGCAGCCAACGGACAAAAAGCTCCGCCAAAAAAGGCGCAAAGACCGGGACGAACAGCACAATGAGCCGCGCGTGAAGTAATGTTCCTCCGGCGGCCACGGCCAGGAGAAGAAAGTCAGGCAACTGGCAATACAGCCGGCGGGTCAGGATTGCGCCGCAAAAAAACAATAAACAGGCAACAAAGAGCACTCCCTGGAAGCTGGAAAGCGGCAAAGGCTGGAACTCCGTCACAATCCTGGTGCTGATGGGCTGCAGGGACATGAACTGCACCGGAAAAATGGCCAGACGAATTCCGTAAGGCGTCACCAGCGAGGCCAGCCCGCAGAGTAAGATGGTCAGTCCCAATTGGCGGCGCTGCGCGGGCGTCCAGGGCTTAGACCAGACCCCTGCGGCACGAAAAGACAAGCTGCCGCCCACCAGATAGATGGCGAGCGCGCCAAAACCCAGGATGAATGTGCCGTGAGAGTTGACCCAGATCAGGAACAGCAGGGGAAGCGCCCACAAGGGCCTTGGACGGCCCTGCCGAAATCGCTCCAGGATGATGAGCGTGGCCAGCAGAAGCGCCTCACCCAGCAATTGAGGCTGGACACTGAATGACAGTGCAGCCAGCGGCAAGAGCAACGCACAAGCTACAAATGACGCGGTAAGGTCCCGGCTGCGCTGGTAACAATAATAGAAGAGCAGTATTAATATTGCGCCGGCGAAAGCCGTAAGCAAGATCATCAGGCCCCGCAGGCCTCCGGCTTTCCACGCGGCGGCCATGACGACCTCTCCCAGCCACTCGTAGGCGATCCATGGCTTGCCGGGCATCGTGAAGGAATACACATCCGCATGAGGCCAGGCGTGAGTAGCGAGGATCTGCCTGCCTATCGCAAGGTGCCACCAGGCGTCGCCCCGTATCCAGAATTGTGAAGCTGCTGACGGGTCCGAGGATACGTTTCCCACACCTGCCCCGATGGACATGAAGGCCCCGGCCAGTAACAAAGTGGCGAGGACCGCGGGAAAGGAGAAGGCCTTTCGGGCCAGGTTAACGAGCAGGCCGCCCGCTGCGGGTCTGTCGCTTTGTCCAGTTCGAGAAGCAAGCATGCGGATGCCCCAATCAATACGTTTCCGTCCGTCTTATGTCCACCGGAGCGTTCCTAACCAAAACGTTTTTCGGTGTCTCGCGGTCTCAGCCATGTTACGCTACGACGGATGAGTTTCAAAACGGGAATTGGGCTTGCGGAAGTGTGAACGAGGCGCTCAATGGGCAGCAATCACGGAGGACCTGGTCCCGCGGAAAACAGGAAGCCAGTTTTCGGGATGTAGTTGAACGGACGGTGCGCCACCGCTGCCCGCTCCACGGTAGGTAGTCCCCAGCGCGGCGGCTGGGAGTACTGATCCGGTCCTTTGGACGGACCCAAATTGACACGGGAAAAGAGGCATGGGACATTAACCACTCGCCATGCTTTTTGAACCTGCAAAGCGGAGTAGAACGGTTTTCGTACGATGAAAAGCTCCCTGACGGAAGCCGAACACGGGCTGGAAGACACGTATTGGTGGTTTGTGGGCCGCCGCGCGATTATCGATCGCGTTCTGCGCCGGTTCGCGCCCGGAGGCAGAGTTGCGGTGGATGTTGGCTGCGGTACGGGCCGCAATCTGTCGATATTGGCCCAATATGCGGACTGGGTCGCCGGGCTTGACCGTTCGCTGGCGGCGCTCTCGATCGCTGTCTCGCGCGGGCTGGCTGCAGGCTGCGTTGATGGCCATTCGCTTCCGCTGGCTGATGGCTCCGTGGACTTGCTGACGGCCTTTGACGTATTGGAGCACATGGATGACGATGTACGCACGCTCGAAGAATTCAGCCGCGTGCTTCGGCCGGGTGGACTGCTCCTGGTTACGGTCCCGGCGTACCGGTTTCTGTGGAGCGAGCACGATGAGGCACTGATGCATCGCAGGCGGTATGTCGCCTCGGAATTGCACATGAAGCTCAACCGCACGGGACATGAGGTCATTTTTCGGAGCTATGCTGTTTTCTTTGTCTTTTTCCCCATCCTGTTCTATCGACTTTTCCGTGGTTTATTCCCCAAGGATGCAATGTCACCCAAGGCCTCGCACGTGGTCCTGCCACCCTTGTTGAACAGGTTTTTCACGCGGATGTTGCAGACGGAAGGGCTTTTGATGAGGTTCGTCCGTTTGCCCTGGGGAACGTCCATCCTCATGCTATGCCAAAAGCGGCCTGTCGCCGCCCAGATGCCCCCAGTCGGCTGCACAGAAGCGACCGAAAGGCTCGAGAATCGACACGCCGAACTGGTCTGATCAGGCGACCAGCCGCACGTCAGGCGCCCTGTACACGAATGTTTCTTGCGATCGAAGCCGGATTGATTGTGCTTGCGCTGGCACTAGCTCTTACGGTTCCGAACCTTGGCTCACGCTGGTTTGACGCTCTGGAGCGGACCTTCGGCAATCTGGCGCGGCAGCACAGGCTTTCGATTATTACGGTTGGGCTTTCGGCGATGTCATTGCGGGCGGCGCTGCTCCCCATCCTGCCGATTCCTGCGCCCAGTGTCCATGATGAGTTTTGCTACCTCTTGCTGTCGGACACTTTTGCTCATGGTCGGCTGACGAATCCCACCAGTCCTATGTGGGTCCATTTTGAAACCCCATTCATACTCTGGCACCCGACTTATACGGCCAAGTACTGGCCTGTCCAGGGACTTTTTATGGCCGCGGGGCAGGTGCTGATGGGGCATCCTTTCTGGGGCATCTGGCTGAGCGTCGGACTCATGTGCGCCGCCATCACCTGGATGCTGCAAGGCTGGCTGACGCCCGGCTGGGCCTTGCTGGGGGGATTCCTGGCCGTCATCCGCTTTGGGAGTTTTAACTACTGGGCCAACAGTTATTGGGGCGGAGCAGTGGCGGCGATGGGCGGGGCGCTGGTGTTGGGAGCTCTTCCGCGGCTGAAGCAGGAACATCGGGTGCGGAACGTCCTGCTGATGGGCCTCGGCTTTGCCATTCTGGCCAACAGCCGCCCCTATGAAGGCCTGTTCTTCAGCATTCCCATCGCCGTAGCGTTGCTGGCCTGGCTTTGGAAACTGAAACGGCCGGAATTCGGGTATGCGCTGAAGAGCGTCGTTGTCCCGCTGCTGGCTGTGCTGGCCCTGACCGTAGTTGGCATGGGCTATTATTTCTGGCGCACAACTGGCAACCCGCTTAGTCCACCGTATGTGGTTTACGAGCGCACGTACAATCCCGTACCCAATTTCCCCTGGCAGCCGCTTAGGCATACTCCCGCATATCATCATCCCGAATTGAAGCGATTCTTTCTTCATATGAAGACGGCCTTTTACGACACTTCACGAACTCCAGCAGCCCTGACCCTAAAGATCCTGGCAAAGCTGGCCCTGTTCTGGAGTTTCTACCTTGGGGTTGCCTTCACACTTCCATTGGTCCTCGTGCTGGGGGGCCTGCCATATGGGTTTTCATGGAAGGACGTCAGTCCGGAAGCCTATCTGCTGCTGGCCGTGAGTGCGGCCGTCGTCCTGGCAAACATGCTGCCCATTACTTATCAGGAGCACTATACCGCCCCGGCTACAAGCTCGATTCTCGCTCTCGTGCTGCTCGCTATGCGCTCCATACGTCCGTTAGACTGGTACGGAAAAACGGCAGGCCGCTTCATAACGCGGGCTATTCCACTGGTGTGCGTGCTGCTGCTAGGTCTGCGCGCGGCGGCCGGCCCGCTGCACATTTCCGCAATTCCGTCGTGGTGCGCGCCGGCACACTCGAATACTGAACGCGAGGAGATACTCGACGGGCTCATGAAGCGTCCCGGTGGTCAGTTGGTCATCGTCCAATATAGCCCTGATGACGACATCACAGGGCCGGGATGGGTTTACAACCGGGCTGATATTGACTCGGCCAAAGTCGTTTGGGCCGACAACATGGGTTCGGCGAAGAACAAGGAACTCATCGGCTATTTCAAGGACCGGCAAGTCTGGCTTCTTAATGTTGACGACAACCCGCCAAAACTGATGCCTTACCCGGAGGCTGCGGACGGTGAATCAAGCACGCGGCGGCAGAACGGCTCCATGGCCAAGTAGAGGATTCGCGAGCAGGGGGCCAGAAGGGTTATGGCAGCGTCCTCATTTTGCGGGAAGGCCGGCGGTTGGTCAAGAACCACCGGCGTTGGGATCCATCCTCGCGATTGAGCAGAGTCGGCAAACGCTATCGCTGGGCCTGCTGTTGCTGGTCGGGCCTGTCGTTATACCGAGTGAGGAACGGGATGAGCGGTGTCACCTCGAACGGCATTTTATCTTTGGCCGAAATCAGGTTGACCGGTTTGGACTTCATCAGGCTGATGCTGTCGTCCCAAGAGTCCACCTTGACGCGGGCGCCGAGCGGCAAGGCGGCGATCTGGTCAATCGAACCGGGCTCAAGTTTTGGTGCGCTCTGCAGCAACTGGGCCATCCTGAGCTGCTGGTGTTTATCAATCAGGCGGGTGCCGAGATGCGCGCCGAAAAGGCCGGGCGTGTCCGGGGCGATGTCAGCCAGGGCTTTCAGGAACAATCCTGCGTTGCCCAGCTTGTCCTTGTAGGGAGAGTTTTGGAGCAATTTTACGGCTTCCTGGTCGGCGGCTTCCTCGGACTTGGTGCTGTGGGCAAAGTCGAATGTCTTCAGGAGATCTTCATCGGAGATCATCATGCGGTCATAAAACGCGTATTTGGTATCGACGGTATCGCCCAAGGCGATGTGGGCCAGTTCGTGGCCCAGGACCATGGCCAGGCTGGCTTCGTCGGGCAGCACGTCGATGAGGCCGCGGCTCAGAACAATGGTGTCTCCGATGGTAAAGGACTCCAGCGGATAGGTCATCATGACGCGGCAATGGACCGCGGGCAGATTGTCCAGATGGTTTGTCACAATCAGATTGTTCACCACCGTTTCCAGCACCTTATCCACGGGTCCGGGCGGCGCCATCAGACCGCCCTTCTGCAGGCGGTTCAGCGCGTTGTTTTCCGCCTCGCGCCGCCAATCGCGCTCGCTCTGGAGCGGGGAATTGTCGTGCGACGTGGTGCTGGCGTCTTCGATCGGCGTCTTGGAATCCACCAGGATTTGGGTCAATTCCTGGTCCGGGGTAGTGGCCTTCAGGATGTAACCCCACAGGCGCGTCTGTGCCCGGAAGCCCAGGTGAGGAACCCCGTATCGGGAAAGGTCGGTCTCCTCGCTGTAAACGTAAACCGGAAGCCAGAGCCCCGGCTGGAGGTTCTCTCTCCAACTGTCGAAGTGGTATGGGAAATCCTTGCTCTTTTGGTAATCTCCGTTGAAGCGAACGATGTGGTAGCCCTGATCCTCCACCCACATGCGGCCCTCGAACATGCCGTTCCCGGCATTGGCGCGGGGCCTGACGTTAAACACCAGGCAACGGACCTGGCCCAGAAATTCGCGTCCCGCAAACTCAAAGTCGTAGTGGGCCAGGTCGAAATTCTGGGGATCGATGAAAATGGGATCAGCGAAGGAGCCCGGCTGAATCTGAAAAGAAAAGATATTGGCGATCGGCCTGTAAAGCAGCGCCTTTTGCGCCACGCCCTTCAGCGTCAGGCCGGGTGAGGGCAGGAAGGTGCGTTCGGTCACACTGTTTTTTGCATCCAGCCGGCCCAGGAAGTAGTCGTCGCCGACAATCTGCTTTGTCCTGTCTTTGTTGGTGTGGATTTCCTGGACGTAGGTTTCGACGCGCGGGCTGTAGTTGCCGTACGACTTCACCAGATCGCGCTCTTCTTTCACAATCTTTTCGAGTGTCTGCCGGACAAGGCTCGACTGCGCCGCCGGTTGCTGCGCGCGCAGCGGTACGATTCCCGTAAGTGCCGCCGTGAGCACGGCCAATGAGACATGCCTGAATAGCTTCATGATGTACCTCTTAATAAGCGAGCTGAAAGATGATGTGGACCATGGCGGTGGAATCGACTGGATGGCCATCACGCTCAGCGGGTTTGAACCTGATGCGCTCCGCCGCCTCGACCGCAGCCTGGTCCATGCCGTGGCCGAGCCCCTGCTCAACTTTCAGCACGCGCAGATTTCCGGAGGACCCGAAAAGAACGCTCAAGACAACCTCACCCTCAATGCGCAACCGCCGCGCCTCCGGCGGATAAACCGGGTCCGGTTTGGAAAGGATAACCACTGGCTTGAAGGCGGCCGCCTGGTCGGTGGTTTGAGGCTTGGCTGCCTTGCCAGCGACAACGCTGCCAAAGCCGCCCTGTTGCACGGTCCCGGAACCACCGCCCGGCCTGGCGCCCGTCCCGGACCCAATGCCATTGCCGAATCCGGCGCTGCCCACCGTGCCCCGAACGCCGTGCGCGCCGCCGGTCCCGTTTCCCTGCCCGGGACCGGAGGGCAGGTCAAACGACCCCAACTGCGCAATGTGATTATGACTGTCGGACGCCGGGTCGTTGGGAATGCCGTTGTCGGCCCCAAAACCTCCCGTCTGGACCTCGTTCAACGGCCGCTTGACGGTGGCCTTGGCCAGGCTGCCGGGATTGAAGGCGCCCACGCGGGGCATTACCGGCTGCCGCGTCACCGGGCGGGCAACTTCCGGAGAATTGAAATTGTTAAGTTTTGGCGCAGGGGGTTTTGGCGCCGGTGGCGTCTCTGGCAGCTCAATCTTTGGCTGAGAGATTTCAGGCATCTTCAGGCGCGCTGTCTCTGGCGGCTTTTGAACTTCTTGCCGTTGCAGCTTGGGCAGGACCGCCTGCTTCGGCAAGACCGGCTGTTTCAGCAGTTGGGGAGGATGTTTGACAACCTCTGGCGAAACCGGGTGGAAATATACGACGTCGTGCTTCGCGATGTTGACCACGGGCGTGGGCGGAAGGCTCATCAGCGCCCAGAGCATCACAGCAACGGCTGCGGCCTCCGCAAACGGGGTGACGCCCATTACCAGGCGCCGGCGCTTGCGTTCTTCCTCTGACAGGCCCAGCAAGCCGAAGCGGGGCGCCGAGGACGCTGTCCCGCCCTGCTGGCCGCTATTTCCGCCACCAGGGGTCGGACCTTCAGTGTGGGCGAAAGCCCCCCCTTGGCCTAAGGGTCGTCTCTTAAGCGCTACTTTTGCTCCCAATTACTGTGACCTCGTAGACCCGAATATTCCCCAGCGAGGTCTCGCCCCTTTTCCCCACAACAATTAAATTTTTATCATAATCCAGACCTGGTCGCAAGCATTACTCGGTTGAGAGTTTATCCAGCACGATTGGAATGGGTATTAAGCGGCTACTCCATTTTCGGAGCCTGGGGTGAATCCGAGATATCATTTACGAAAAGAGGCAGACTGAGCGCGGGCGGCGCCCGAAGAGTTGGGCTGGTCCACGGTCTTGCGGTCACAGCACCGAAAGTGGTTTGCTTCGGGGCCAGCCCACCTGATCAGGTACCGGTCAAATCAGGAGCCGATACTGGGAATTTACATGGCATCACGCTACGATCTTCCTGTAACGACACTTAGTCTCGCATCCTAAGCTTTCTAACAGACTTCCTGCCAACGAGAGGCGCACAGACAACCCTCCTTTTCCCTCTGCTCCGGCCCTTTCCCATCAGTGTTTGCAAAGCTTTGCAGCATTATCTGCAAAGTTTTATCACTGGCGCCTGATGTGGCTGGGATAACCATCTGGTTATCATCGGGTGATTTACCTAACGATATTTGAGGATTTCAATGGATTGTACTACCCCAACTTTAGTTCTATTCTCGATTCGCTAGTCAGGGACAAATTCCGATTCTACTGCGGGTTCTTAACTCAAGTTGCCGGAAAACCACACCGTCCCTCAGCCGGAGGCCCTGGTGATCGGTACCACTCAATCAAGCGACTTCTCAACCCAACTTTCCAAAGCCGTCGTCCACCCCATCCGCGTACTGGTGGCGGATGACCACCAAATTGTATTGCAGGGCCTGAAGACCCTTCTGAATCGGGAAGGGTTTGAAATTGTCGGAGAAGCTTCCGATGGCGCCCAGGCCGTTGCGCAGGCGCTGGATCTGCAGCCTGATCTGGTGGTGATGGACGTCAGCATGCCGGTGATGACCGGCATCGAAGCAGCGGCACAGATTCGAAGGGCCGTACCTTCCGCCAAGCTGCTCCTGCTGACGGTGCACACGGAGCACCGATACATTCTGGAAGCCCTGCGGTCGGGCGCCCGCGGTTACGTCCTCAAGTCACGGGCGACGAGCGAGTTGGTGGAGGCGGTGCGGGAGATCCTCAACGGCAGGATTTATCTTAGTCCTGGAATTTCCCAGACGGTGGTCGAGGCCTACCTTCAGCAAAACATGGGGGAAACCGAATCGCTGACGCGCCGTGAGATCCAGGTCCTCCAACTCGTGGCGGAGGGAAAGACAACCAAAGAAATTGCGGTGACGCTGGCCGTCAGCGCCAAGACCGCGGATTCGCACCGCAGCAACATCATGCACAAGCTCAATTTGCACAGCGTAGCGGACCTGGTCCGCTACGCCATACGGCGCGGGCTGGCGCAACCCTGAGATATTAACTCTGTGATTTACAGGTCATTTCCTGAGTCCTTTCCATTGTTTCCCCGCATCAATTCCTGTGATCGCCCAATTGTGAATGTACTTGTGTGCACATACCATGATGATTGCACAGCGGTTCTTGGCATTCTATAGCCGGAGGGCGATGGGAGCTTTGAGCCAATTGCAGGCCAGGAAAGACCCAACAGGAGGCTGACGGTGACCAACGTAGTGAGATCGATTGATGGACTGACATACCGCGCAAAACAGTATGAATCGCGACCGCAAACCGTGACCGGAAACGTTAAATCAGGTTTTGTTGCTGAGAGCTCGGTGATGAAGGACATCCTCGGCCAGATCCGCCAGATCGCTGAATTTGACATTCCGGTGCTGCTTTTGGGCGAGAGCGGTACCGGCAAAGGCATCGTGGCGAACATGATCCACGAATTGTCCAGCCGTTCCGCCGAATGCTTCATGAAAATCAACTGCGCGGCGCTGCCTTCGGAGCTTCTTGAGAGCGAACTTTTCGGCTATGAGGCCGGGGCCTTCACGGGAGCCAGCAAGGCTAAGACCGGCAAGTTTGAGGCCTGCCATCGAGGGACGATCTTCCTGGACGAAATTGCCGAGATGCCGATCGGCCTTCAGGCAAAACTCCTCCATGTGCTCCAGGACGGAGAATTTTGCAGGCTGGGCAGCTACACGTCAACCCAGGTGGACGTGAGGGTTATCGCTGCCACTAACACCACGATTTCCCAGGCGATTGCCGCTGGGACCTTCCGCCGCGATCTTTACTACCGGCTGAACGTCTACACCATCTGCCTGCCGCCCCTGAGGGAACGGCGGGAAGACATCCCGGCGCTGCTCGAGCACTTTATTGAGTACTGGTCCAACCAGATTGACCGTCCGCCCCTGCCGGTGTCGAACACGCTGCTCGCCGCTTGCATGGAATATCCTTGGCCGGGCAACATCCGCGAACTTGAGAACTTTGTACGCCGCTATCTGATTATCGGCGATGAGACGCAGGCCTTGCGGCAGTTGCAGCAGGATGTCACGGCCTACAGCGCCGGACCTGTGCCCGTCGCTCAGCCCGTTGCCACCCAACCCGCGTCCCAGCCAGGCGACCTGAAAGAAGAAGTCCGCCGCCTGAAAGAGGGAGCGGAGAAAATGGCCATTACCCGCGCCCTGGCAATGACGGGCGGGAACCGTACTGAAGCCGCCCGCATCTTGCACATCAGTGTCCGGGCTTTGCAGTATAAGATCCGCAACTTCGGCGTCGATAATGCAGGTTTCCGCGGAAAGCCGGCGCCGGTAGAAGAAATGGCTGCAAGCTTCGGCCAGTCGGCTTGAAAGATCCCCTCAGCAACCTGACACCCAACATTCCCAGACCTTGCCCAGGCAGGGTTTGGGAATGGCGGAACCCGCACCTGACGAACTTCAATGCCGGGTTGGCATCGGCGTTTTAGGCCACACGAGTGGGGTTGAGCAGGCGCCCTTTGGCGCCGTCTGATGGTCCTTCGCACACCCGATACGGATTTTTGCAGAAGGGCTGCACGCCGGGTAATACTTGCCTCCAATACAGCCTTCGGCTACTGCGCTTGCTTTTGATCCTCGGGCGGGTTATATCCTTATTCTGTCTTCACGGTGGCTGCGCGCGCGGCCGGCCACCGGGGCGGGCTGCGACGAAGCTACGGCCCCCGGGAGATCCGGTCCGCCAAGGATCCCATGCAGAGTGACTCAGAGGTTGCAGGCTCTCTTCTGAAAGCCCTTGCGGTGGTGGCCGCGTTGGCGGCCCTTTACGTGGGTTGGAAGGTTTTCCCGTTTTACCTTTCAAACTCTGTATTCGAGGGAGACGTAAGATCGCAGACGCGCATCCTGGGCGAGGATGAGAGATATGTGGGAGGTCTGCAGGAGGCAATCTATCGGGATGCGCAGGCGAGGGGTCTGCCGGTCCAACGCGACGATATCCAGGTGGAATACGATCCGTCCGGCACTCGAGTTGACGTGAACTACACGGTGACCGCTGACCTTGGGTTCATGCAGTTTCCCCTGCACTTCCATCCACACTGCTATCCAGAGTCGAAGCAGACTTTTCCACCCGCCCAACGAGGATTGTTCGGCATCATCGGGTTCATTCTGGGGCTCTACTGGTTTTTCAAAGGGTTCGGCATCTTCCGTGAGTACAAGGTGATCGCGGATACTCCGCTGGTGCCTATTCGCAGTGTTGCCATGGGCCGCGTGCAGATCCATGGCAGGGCAGTTGGCGAGAAGACGCTGCTGAGCCCTGTTTCCAACCAGACTTGCTTTCTTTACAAGGTGGACATTGATCGGTTTCAGGCCGGGCGGCAGGGCCAGGGTCGCTGGGGTCATTACTTGACGGACGCGGGCTCGGTTGGTTTTTACCTGGAGGACGAGACCGGCAAGGTGTTGGTCAACCCCCAGGGTGCAGAATTTGATCTGGAGCAATCCTATCAATGCGAGATCAGCAATCTCGACATCGTCCCGCTGGACGCTCCGTGGCGCTCCGATGCGCCGGCAGCCAGGCCTCCGGGGGTGCCCACGCCGGATTCGGAACTGCGAAGATACGTCGCGCGAGTGTCGGAAGGAATCAATTCGGCGGCCTTTCAGGGCACGGACCTGGCTTCGTCGCTCGAGGCGGGCTCGCGGCAGCGGGAGCGCCACCGTCCCGGCAGAACGCTCGGGTTCCTCCGTGGTCTGCTTCCCCTTGGCCAGCTTGACCAGATGGCGACCGACGCCGCACCGGGCGACTATCGCCTCACTGAGTATTGCGTAGTTCCCGATAGCGAGTACGACATCACAGGGAACTGCGCCATCAATCGCGATGCCAGCAATGAGTTCGACCGGCAGCTGATCACGCAGGGCCAGAACGATTCGACCTTCTTGATTTCGGACAAGTCGGAGAACTCCCTCGAACAGAACCTGCGGTCCAGGGCGTGGCAGCACACGATTGGAGGAGGCATGCTGGCCGTTGCTGGCGCCGCGGTGCTTCTGGAAGCCCTTGGGCTGCTTGTTTAATTCAATCCAGTTGAATCGAGCGGCTGCTCCGCTAGTTGAAAGACGCGCCCGCCTATAGTGGCATCAGGGCTGGGAGTAAACCGGGCTGGAAAACACTTGCGGATCGTACTTTCTGCCGTACTTATTGGGGTGGACCATCACCAACTCCCTGGACCGTTGCAGCCGGATTGTTCCGAGAGAGGAAGTGTCTTTCCCAACCGTGACCTTGCGAGAGGCCTCTTTCAGGTCCTCCGGCGTGCAATGGTCATCCCACAGGCCCATCTTGTATTCGCCGGGAGGAACATTAGAAATCGCGACGTCACCCAGCTTGTTCGTGACGGCAAAATACGGCGTATCAACCACCACCACGATCGCGCTCATTTGAGGGTGAATGTTGCAGAAGATGTAGCAAATGCCGGCACGGTCAAAGTGCACGCTGCGGGTTGAGCCTGCCTCGTAGAGCCCCAGGTCAAACCGTTTGCCGTTGAACAGGGAAAAGACGTTGTGAAAAAAGGGGTCATGGTTCGGAAAGTCCACAACAGAGCCGACTTCCACCGCCGTCACGTGGGGAGTGAATTGCTTGTTCTTCTGAACAAGCTGAGGCCGGGGCCCGGCATTTACCGCCCGTGGCAGTGAATCCGTCCAGCCATCTGCCGGGGTAAGCCACACGACCGCGTTTGAATCCTGCGGAGGAGCCTGCGAGGCATGCTTATGACTCTCGATTACGACATGCGCTTTGACAGTGGCACTCTGCGCAAATGCTCCTCCAATTCCACAGAGCATGGCCGCTGCCAGTAAAAGGCATCCTTGTTTTATACCCGACATAAAACTGCTCCCCATGTTCTAAAACAAGACCCCGACTCCCAGGTTCAAGTGTCCCGCATCATACTTGTCACCATCGATCTCCGACGTATAAATGTGGCGATATTCCAGGGAGAAAATCAAGTCCGTGCGAGGCCGGAAAATCACGTTGAACATCTCACTCTGGTTCCTCGAAACTGTCGAATAGGCATAGCCGTATAGCACGTTAAAGTGCCGCAGGTCGCTGTTGAAGGGGTCGTCTTCTCCATAAGCGGCGTTGAATTCCACCGCCTCTGAGGCCTTGAACTTCAACTGTGTCCACCCGCCAATGCTATTCAGGCCCACCAGCGATGCCGTCGGGTCCGTAACAGGTCCGCTGAAAAGAACGCTGCGTCCTGCCGCCCCACCCAGCCCGCCGAGCGCCCTTCCGCGGTAAAACTCGCCGGTAAGACCCAGCCGATTGCCCATCGGAACACGCCAGTCCGCAGTCCCCGCCCAGGCGTCCATGGTCCGTCCGGCGCCGTAATTCTGGCGGCTATAATAGCCGCCCAATCCAAGCGCCACAGCGCGATCGTCAGGGCCGTGGATCCAGGCGACGCGCGACGCATAGGCCGGTTGGCGCGACCTTTCCCCCGCCTGGGGGATGAGATAAGTTTCCGACGCCGGAGGCTCACCCGAGAGCGGGTCAAGAAATCCCCCCTGGATTGTGATGCCATTCGAGTTCGAAAGGCCAAAACGATGCTCCACTCTGGCCTGCGGGGTCCATGTCCAAAGATTGCCCGCATAGGAAAATTCGGGGTAGCCAAGCGAAGCAATCGAAGTTGGAGAGAGAGGAGAGAAGAAGGGGGCATCCTGGCCCACGACGATGGACGTCCGGTCCCAATCCATGCGCACCGTAGCCGTTCGCAGGCGCATCAGCCCTTCCGTCCCTCCGTTGGAGGTATTCGGGAATCCCCCGAAGAGGTCCAGGCGCAGATCAGCGCTGGTTCTGGCGCCGGCAAATGTCGGGCCGTACAGTTCGAAACCCAGTTCCGACTGCCGAGCCGTCGCGCCAAAGCTGCCGGTCGTATCCAGCGTGCCACGTCCGCGGGCGAGGTTGGGAACGTCCTGATTATCGACTCGGCCGCTATTTTCAAAAGCGTTCAACAGAGCAATGCCGGAAAGCCTCAATCGATACTTTGATGCGCTTTCCACTTTGGTTTGATACTGGTCGTCGACTTTAGCCCGGAGGAGTTCCTGGTTGTCCTCGAGCCTCGACACTCGCTCATTCAAAGCCGGCTGCCCGGACGACGGATTCGCCGCGGACGTTGCCGGGGACTCCTCGGCCCTCTCTCCCGCAATCGGAGCGGTTTCCTTCTGTGAGGCAGTGCCTTCAGCCGTTGCCAGCCTGTCGAGAACGCCCTCAAGCTCATGGCGCAGCTCGTGCGTTTCCTGGCGGGAGCGGGAAACTTCAGTCTGCAACTGCGAGATTGTGGCGTTGAGCTGCCGGACCTGCTGGGCCAGCGCCGTTACAGATTGTTCAAGGGATTGGGTGGAACCCTCGTTTCCGCTGGCAGAGACTACCTGGGCAGCAGCGGGACTGCCTGCCAGGAATAACACCAGGACTGCGCCTCCGCCGATTCTGCACAGTCCTGCTTTACGCCATACCATAAGGACCCCCTCCGTATGCTATTCCCTGCCGCCCTCTCGGGAGTGCGGCGGGATCTTGGTTGAGAGGATGTCAGCTGAAGCCCGTTTCTCCCCTTTCCGTAAATTTTACGCCTCAATCCTGCGGTGTCCATCAGGTTTTTTGTCAGGGATCAGGTCCCTCCCCTGCCAGGTAAAGCGAACAGACGCACTTTTGACAAATGGGATTTTCGGCCACATCGAGTTCCCGGCGGAACTGCATGGCCGGCTTGCCATTCAGCACGTCACGCAGAGTGGCCTCGCGGATGTTTCCGATCGGACGGTGAAAAAAGCACGGACGCACCGTGCCATCCGCTTCGATCACTGCTGAGACCCAGGGCGCATTGCAGCGAGGGGATATATTCTGGGTGTGTCCGAGACTTGCCCGGTAATATAGGGCTATTCGGCGCAGTTTATCGGGGTCTTCACAAATAAACCCCGTTTCGATTTCCCTTTGGCAATCCCTTATCAAGGCGCTGATCTCAAGCTCGAGACCTCCAACTTCTGATGCATCCAGGGCAATGCTTTCCTGGCGCTCTGGCGACCAGCCGCGCGGACGGTTGAAAGCCTCAGAAGTTGTATCGGCCGCAAGAAATGAAATCGAGTTCAGCCCCAGCGTGTGGGCCGCCCGGACGGTGTCACGGAGATATCGGAAATTGCTTTTTTGGACCGTGCAGCGGCCATGGATTGGCATTTGGGGGCGCCAACGCCTGAGTTCGCGGACCCCTGCTGAGAGCCGCGGGAAGGCCCCTGGGACACATCGAACAGCATCGTGGATGCCTGGCGGGCCGTCGATGGAGACGATCACGTCATCCATCCACCGGGACACGTTTTCCGCTTGCCTTTCGAGCAGCAAACCCGCCGTGAGCAGCGTCAGACGTATCCCTTCGTCCCTGCACATCCTGGCAAGTGAAGACAGGTCCGAATGCATCAAAGGTTCACCGCCCGAAAACACAATCCACCGGACCCTGAGCTCCCGCAAGCTTTCCAGGTGCGGCTTGAGGTCCTCCACCGTGATCTCTCGCACCTGCCGAATCTTCCAGATGTCGCACATCAGGCAGCGGCAGTTGCAGCGATTGTGAGGAAAGAGGACCAGAATAGGCAGGTTGCGGATACGATGGTCGCGGGCGTTGCCTGATGACATGCCGTCGGTGGTGAAGGCCCTGTCGTGTTCGCTCATGCGCTTACCCGCTTTCCAGCCAGTCGTACATTCGCGCCCAGGTGCGCGACAGTGTCTCTCAAAAGCTGCCGAACCGGAGCGCGCACAAAGCAGGAGGTCCCCTCGACGTCGATGTCCTCAAATCCGTTCAAGAGATCAGGCGGACACCTGACGGCCATGCTCGCCGAAACCAGGCGGGGTTTGCCGGAAACCATCACCATCTCGATCGAGTCGAGGCGCGTGCCGAGCAATGTTTCCGCCGGGCTCGAGTCCATCCGCTTCACAACCAGCAGATCGGCGTTCGAACCGGGCCCGGCTTTCCCCTCGCCATTTTGAAGTCGCAGAACGCCGGCGGCCGATCCGGTGACCATGGAATAAATCTGCCCGAGGTCCATGCCTTCGCTGTGCGCCGCCCTGATCTCATCAAGTAAATCTCCCTCGGCGGTGAGGGCCGAATCGCTCCCTAATGAAATGCGATCCTGCCCGCCCAATACGGCCGCCTCAAGCGTGGTTCCAAGTGTGAAGCGATTGGAAGTTGGGCACCACACCAACGCCGCGCCGCGCTGCCGCCTAAGTTCATGCCCGCGCTCTGTGAGCCCGACTCCGTGGACGATGACCGTCCGCGAGTCGAGCGCTCCGAGGCGATCGAGCTCAAAAATTTCGTCTCCACTCCGCCGGTCCGAACCCTCCGCGAGATGAATCATGAACGGCGCACCCGGTGGCGTTGAAAGGAATGCTTCTCTGACATTCTTTCCAAACCGCAGCGAATGGGCCCAGCCGTACCGCTGGACAACACGGACCGGGAAATCAGCGCCAAAAACGCCCTTTTCGTATTCGTTGTGGTGGCAGACGGTGGCGACCCCGGAGAGCAGGTTCTTAAGCCCTCCCCACCAAAGCCTCACCGGCTTGGGAACCGCAAGATGCTCGCAAACGGGCGGGCTTTCCGGGTGAAAGATGTCGTCCGCCCATTTTTCGAAATTAGGATAAGGACCGCGGCCCAATCTCGGGAACAGGTTGAATTCCAGATGATCGTGCGAATTGATCAGGCCTGGCAGAACCAGGCAACCCACAACGGAAATCTCCGTGCGCCGGGCGTTTGGACCTGCTTGCTCCGGGGCGTGTTCCTTTCGGCCGCGGTCGATCAGCCGCACGATGCGCCCGTTGGAGATTTCCAGGTCGGCTCGGATACTGGCCAGAGCATTAAGCGCCAGCCACCCTCCCGAAAGCAGCAGAGAAGATGAATCGCCGGGGTCTGATGCCTGCCGGGAACGAACTGAATTCTTGACAGTCCACATCATCTGTTACCGGGAAGGTCAGTGCTGCCAAGCCTGAAAGAGCCGATAAAAATTGCCGGTTCCGACCGCGACTGCTCAAACAGGTGTTCTTTTCCGCAGCTCCTGAAAATGGGCCGTTCTGCTTCGCCAAAGCATGGGCTGATCAGTCGTTCAAGCTTGAGGCCGTGTTCCCTGAAGGTGTTGCAGAGGTGATCGAGTGAGAGCCTGAAGTTCGAGATCTCGACCACTTCCGCGCCATGGCGGAAGGTGCGCCGCCAGCCCTTCTCCAGGCCCGCGGGATGCAGGTCTGACAGGATCACGCGCCCTCCTTTTCGCAGAACGCGCGAAAGCTCAGAACCCAGAAGACGGAGGTCCGCCACGTAACTTGCCGCGAAGGAGCAGACCGCCAGGTCCGCAATGCCGGCTGCAATTGGAATGGCCGTGCAGTCGGCGCGGACAATTCCGTTTTGCAGAGCGCGCTTTCGCCGGGCCTGCCCGAGCATCTCGAGGGACAAGTCAAACCCGATCCCTTGCCGCGCTCCTCGAGCCAGCAATAAGTTGAGCCACCGGCCCGTTCCGCAAGCTACGTCCAGTACAAACGCTCCCTGAAGATTGGGAAGCAGGGGAGGCATCTCCCGTTCTTCCAGCGCCAGGAGCGGGTTGGGACCGCGGTCGTACGTTTGTGCCCAAAGCGCATACGCGTCGGCGGGCGGCAGAGTGCGGTCGGGGTGATTGAGGTCCACGCCGGACTGCACCGTTTCCTTTCCTCCCGGCATGACGTTCCTTAAAGACTCTCTGCCTCCGGCTTTCGAAGGTTGATCAGCCTCTGCGTCGCTCGCAGTTCGTAAGGGAAAGAATAGAAACTCAGTCGGTATCGCCACGCGCTCAGAAACCGCAACAGACGGCGTCCCCAGTTCGGAAGCCGGGGGTCCTGGACCGTCGGCCATCGGGAGCTTACAACCAGGCGGAAGTTATCAATCCGGCGTTTTGTGGTGGGTTTCATCCAGGGCGTGGCGGGGTCCTTCCGAATGGTGAAGTTGTACCAGCGCTCGGTGGCCCACTCGTCCGGCGTGGCCGGGAAGGCAATCTGGTCCTCGACATGGCCGTACATTCGTTCGCGCTGCGGGACCGGCGTGTAGTGATAAATGATAATTTCCGAAGCGGGATTCAATTGCTTGATCCTGCGGATGAAGCGAAGGCATTCGCGCGTGTCGCGTTCCGGGTCTTTCGGATTGCCGATGACGAACGAGAATTCCGGAATAATGCCGAACTGGCGGATGCGCCGGGCAAGTTCTATTGTCTGCTCCGACTTCAGCTTCTTGTTCATCTCTTTCAGGACCCAGTCCGACCCCGACTCAGCCCCAAAGAAAATCATCCGACACCCTGATCTGCGAATCGCCTCAAATGTCGCATCCGAGTAACGGAGCATAATGTCGATTCGGGCTTCACACCACCAGCCAAGATTGAGCGGAGTCATGCGGTCCGCAAGCTCCCGGGCATGGTCTTCCCGCAGGAAAAAATTCATATCATAAAACTGCACCGAGTCCACGTCGTAGTCGCGTGCGAGATGGCGCAGGATGGCTTCCGTCCGCTCTGGAGACTCCATCTTCTCGATGGCCCCGTAAGCCGGAACAACCCCGCAGAAGCTGCAGTTGAACGGACACCCGATGCTCGCGTGGTGCGCTGCCGTTCGGCGGCCGAAAAAAGAAGGCCGAATGTAGTCCCTGGCTGGAAGGCGGTGATAGGGATACCACGGAAATGCATCCGGGCCCTTCATCCGCCGCTCGGGGTTGTGGTGATGCTTCCCGGAGGCATCCTTGTATGAAAGGCCGCGAATATCTTCCAGCGACCTCTTTTCCCGCAGCGCGTCCAGCAATTCAAGCAGAGTTTCCTCGCCCTGGCCGCGGACCGCAAAATCAACATAGTCCGCGTTCAAAGCTGCATCGGTGTATATGGACGGGAAATAACCGCCCCAGACGATGGGAACGCGTGGAAATGCCAGGCGGGCCTCACGGCACGCTCTTATTGCAGGAGAAAGCTGCGGGCCCGGCATCACCGTGACCGCCAGAAGATCGACGCGGTTCCGGGCCAGGAGACCCATCAACGTCTGCACAGGGGAAGGGTCGAGGTTTCCGTCCACAATGGCGTACTCTTCACGCCCTTCCAGCACGGCCGCGAGCGCCAGAATCGATAGGGGGAACCGCCGGTTCCTCGGTCTTGTCGCGCGTGGATTGTAAAAGACGATCATGAGTCACCTAACCTGGCCCACAAAACGTAATACTTTGCAGGTTCGCGCCGCCGCAGCAAGCGGGCCTTTAACGGCCGGAGGGCCCACGCCGCGCCGTACCACGGTTCAAACTGTTTCCACTCGATGCCATGCGCCCGCGCGAGCTCATCGAGCGTGTCCGGGGTCAGATATTCGCGGCTGCGCACGCTATCGGAAGGAAAGCCATACTCGCTCTGAAATTTCAGGTGTTTCTCTTCGAGCATCTTTTGTCCGCTCTCCTCATCCCGGTAGAAACGAGAATCGAGGACCAGCAGGTGGCCGGGCCGGCGCAGGCAGCGCAAAGCTTCCTGCAAAGTACGGGCATAGTTTTCCGAATAATGGAATGATGCATTAAACACGGCGAGGTCAAATTGTCCGTCATCAAAAGGCAGCCGATCCATCTCCGCCTGGAACAAGTCGAAAGGCTTGGGCAGGAAATCAAGGTAATGGTGGGCCGCGCCCAGGCCATCCAGCGCATTGGTGAGTAAATCGACCGCAGTGGGGCGGTGTCCTCGAAGGGCAAGCCGATAACTCAGCCAGCAGTTTCCGGCGCCGATATCCAATACGTCCAGGCCGGCCTTGTATCGATACTCAAGCCACGGCAGGATGCGCTGATAAAAGAACCGGAAACTTCGGGAGCGGATCTTCCATTGCCACGTGTTGCGGCCGGTGACGTCCCTGTAGGGCAGTTCTAAATAATAGTGCGCGCCTGCCGGTCCCCGCCCTTGGCGGGGCCTGACCGTTTCATATTCAATCATGAACTGCTGGAAACGCTCTTCGCGCGCCGGCGTGAGTGCCTTCCATATCCCGCCTTCCTGCGCGAACGTGAATCCGCAGTAAGAACACGAACGTTCCTGCAACGCCCCCCGTG
This sequence comes from Terriglobia bacterium, assembly GCA_035712365.1. Lineage (NCBI taxonomy): Bacteria > Pseudomonadati > Acidobacteriota > Terriglobia > Terriglobia bacterium. The sequence continues at coordinate 64,112 of DASTAW010000015.1, read as the reverse complement.
TGAGCACCAACGAAGGGTCCGAATGGCCGCAGACAGGACAGCGAAGGCGAAGGGAAGGTCCAGTCGCAGTCCGGACCTTTGCAGGTTCATCCAGCGATTCGACGGATGATAGAGTTTTTGCGTTCATCGTTCGGTCCTCTCAAAAACAAGGAGCATGTGGTCAGCCATCGCACGAAAGCCGGGGCATTCGCCAAGCCAGGGATCGATTTCGGATGCGAAGCGAAACAAGCGTGGGTAGCCGGCCGCAAGAAAATCCAGATACGAAGGCGGGACCGTCACTCCCACACCTTTCCATGCCAGCAGCCGAAAGTGAGGGATAAAGGCTTTCTTCAACTGCCGTACAGAGTGGTACCAGACCTTGATTTCGGAGCCGGCAGAAAGAGCAGCGGACTGTCTTCCTGGCATCAACCGCCGTACTGCCTTGCGGATGTTGCCTCGCGAGAGATACCAGAAAACTTCCCAGGCGCAGAAACGCCCGAACAGGCACAGGACCATCTTGCTCCGTACTTTTACCATCTGGGCCAGGTCGCCGGCCAGGACGGATGGATCGGGAATGCAGTTCAGCCCTGAGAAGTTTGAGAGGATTCCATCAAAAGGCCCTTCGCACTTCAGAATTCCGATCTGCTCGTTGGCCAGCACTCTGAAATTGATTGTGGCTGACATCGCGCCAGGGTCCGCCCGCCGCCGCGCAACCGCAATCATCCGTGGCGCCGAATCGCATGCCGTCACGTGAACGCCTCGCGCTGCCAGGTGCAATGCGTCTATCCCGGTTCCACAGTTGATTTCCAGCACCTGCTGCCCGGCTGTGAAAGTCCGGTCAATTTCCTTCCAAACCGCCTTACGCTGCGCGGACCCGATGGGTGAATTTGTGAAGCTGGCATCATACGTCTCAGCAACTTCGTCGAAAGCTGTTGACCCGGTCATGGTGGTTCCAGAAGACGAAGTCATGTTCCCTACGCCTCGACTTCCGCGAATGAAAGCTTCATTTCCTCGCGTGCTCTATCGATTTGTTGCCGAAGAGCAACCAGCTCAGAAGGCGTTCCGACGGCATTGGGTCCGGCCATCCTCTGTACCCCGACTTCAGCCCGCAAGAGCTGGTTCACGCTCTGATAAAAGCGACGGGAATGCCGCCCGTGGATTCTGAAATCCCGGTCAGACCCTTCCGCCCACGCCGTGAGCGCAGTTACCCGGTCTGCCACTTTTTCAAAATAGGGAGTACCACGAATCGGGTAGGCAATCGTTGTGAGAAAAACGTCAGGATCGCTGCGCTTGACATGATCTATGGTGGCTTCAATATCGGTCAGTTCCTCGCCTTCGTAGCCCCACATCAGGAACATGCCCGTCTGGATGCCATTGGCCTTGCACAGTTGCACGGCAGACTGCACCTGCTCGACTGAAACGCCCCGGCGCATCGCGTCCAGGATCCTCTGCGACCCGCTCTCCGAGCCGATCCAGATGCGGAAACAGCCAAGTTCCGAAAGAAGCCCCACGACCTGCGGGTTCAGCCGGTCAGCGCGCGAGATACATTCGAAGGGAACCCTGAGACCGCGACGCTTCATCTCCGCCGCGTATTGAAACAGCCAGCCGTGATGGATGGTGAAAACGTCATCGGCCATCCAGATCATGTCCGGGCTGTAACGGTCGAGGACCCATTCGAGTTCATCCACCACCGAAGCGGGCTTTCGCCGGCGGTGCGTGCGGCCATACACCGCATGGCTGCACCACTGGCACTCATAGGGGCAACCGCGGGCCGTGATCAGGGACACGGAGCCTGTGCCATGATTTTCGCGCCAGGTTCTAAGGTAACGCTCGATCTCCACCGACTCACGGCTGGGCCATGGTTGGGCATCGATGTTCGGAATCTGCGGTCGGGGCAGCGTACGGTGGACCCTGCCGTCATCTCCTCGAAAAGCGATGCCGCTCACGCCGCTCAGAAGATGGAATGACCCGCTCCGCAGGATCGGCACGAGTTCCTCAAGAGTGATCTCACCTTCTCCGATGACAACCACGTCGGCGCCGGCCGCGAGATACTCATCTACGTAGGAAGCAGGTTCCGGCCCTCCGACAATGGTTTTCCAGCCGGCTTCCCTGGCCGCCTGGAGAATCCGGACCACGCTTGGCCGCGTCATAAGGTTTGCGTAAACACCCACGACGGACGGTCCGCTGCTGCGCAGAATTTCCAGCAAATCGTTTCGGGAGGCAAACGTCGTGTCAAAGACTTCGACGTCGAACTTTCGTGAGCGCAGGTGCGAAGCCAGGTAAAGGATGCCCAGAGGAACGTAGGGCTTCATGATCGCCTGCTCTTTGGCGTCTTCCTCCAGGAAGTATCCGTGGGTTAAAAGCAAATCCATAAGGGCCATCTGTCAAACAGCTATGAGCTTTGCCTCCCAAGTGGCGGACAAACACCGGCCCGCAGCCGTTGCGTGCTGCGGGTCAATCGCATCCCATGGCGGAGCAGGCCAGAACAGGCAGCAGGGTGGCGTCGGAATTCCTGCACGCCGGTTCGAGTTGCTCGACCCTGTTCCAGAGTTCCGCAACCTGATTGGTGCCCAAGCGGGCCGCGGGCGTCGATCGGTCCCGCAGGCTGAACTTCCATTCATCCGGCGAACCCCAGGACTCCACCTCTGCGTGAAGCGCATCCCGAAGCTCACGATAGAATTCACTCGTATAAGCACCCTTGAACATCATGGAGAGGTCATCGCTATCCACCCAGTTGCTCTTGGTCCCCAGCTCTTCGCGAACGCGCTGGTAAAACCTGGTCCCTGGCAACGGGTAGGAAACCGAGACGCCGATATCATCCGGGCGGACTTCGCGGACCACGTTTATGGTTTTCTGAATGTCGGTCCAGGTCTCGCCGGGATAACCGAACTGAAGGAAGAAGCCGGCGCGAATGCCGTGCTGTTTCAAATTGTGGCGTGCACGAAGGACCTGCTCGAGGCGAATCCCCTTATCCATGGCATCCAGGACCTTCTGTGATCCGGACTCCACTCCCATCCAAACCTCCGCGCAGCCGGACCTTGCAAGGGCCGCAACTGTCTCTTCCTTTCGCATCAAGTCTGCTCTTGCCTGCACCTTGAAAGGAATGGCGGAACTCCGCTGCCGGACGTGGCTGGCAAAATTCTGGATCCAGCGGTTGTTGATCCCGAACAAGTCGTCTGCGAACCAGAGATGATCGGCCCCAAACCTCTCGCGGAGTTGCCACATTTCTTCGGCCACAGCCTCGGGGGTCCGGGCATGGAAAGAATCGCCGTAGATCGGCTTCGCGCACCAGTTGCAGCGGTAGGGGCAGCCACGGCTAGACACCAGATTGAGCGAAAAGAAGCCATGCGCTTCGCGCCAGGCGTGACGGTAGCGGTCCATATCGACCAGGTCTCGCGCCGGAAAAGGAAGCTGGTCCAGGTCCCGCATCAGCGGCCTGCGCGACGAGCGAACCACTCGCCCGTCGCCGCTCGGCGCGAACACGACGCCAGGAATACTCATCGCGTCCCGCTTCAAACCTCTGGCCAGAGACTCGACGACTTCGAGCAACGTCCACTCGGCCTCGCCCGCGAGGACGTAATCCGCGCCTCTGGCCAGGTACTCAGAGCAGTGGTCCGAGGAATCCGATCCATGCACCACAATCGTTGCGCCGGCCATGCGGGCAGCGTCGATCATTTCGAAGGCAACTTCTCTCATGCGGCTCAGGCACATCTTGGAAAGAAAATTGAAATTGTCCTCGTAGATCACTACGACCTTCGCACGATGCTTTCGCAGCGCCTCTGGAAATCCCTCTGCTGGATCGTTGAGCATGCTGTCAAACAGAGCGACGGAGAATCCCTTCTGCCTGAGCAGAGCGGCCGCATAGAGCGTGCCCAGGGGAGGGTACGGCTGCATTTTGCGGACCTGCTTGCGGTCGTAATAGAGGTGATAGGAGTGGGTCAGTAAGACGTCAGCCAAAGCATTCTCCTCGCCGCCAATGATCGCTCGCAGCCTAAACGCGTTGCAGGCGCAATCAACAGACCTCCTGCATCCCGTGGCCGAGTGATTGCCCGGTCAGCAGCGACCGGCGAGTCACCAGGCGTTCGGTGGTCCTGGCCACCCAAAGCTCCCACGGGAAACCGTAGTGGTTGTTTTGCAGCCGCCACCGCAAGGGCGCCCCCAGTGCTCTTCGGATTCCTCCTCGCATCCAGGGGACCTTCACCGCCGTCCGGCGGATGTGGTTGTTGAGCAGAAAATACTCAAGCATTCGTTTCAGGCGGCGGAGTTCCTCTCCCTGGAGCCACGGCAGGTGATTGCTTCCAAGGTCCACATCGGCCCACTCTTCGAGCGACTGCGGCTCATGCACCCCTTTGGCCCGGAGTTCCGGCCAGATCGGAATTCCGGGATAAGGCGTAAAAATGTTTGGAGAAAAACTGACGTTGGAATGTCTCCGGGCAATGTCGCTCATAACACGGAAGGTTTCCACCCGGTCGGTCTCCGTTTCTCCCGGGTATCCGAGTATCAGGTTGAAGGTCACCCGGATGCCTGCCAACTCCGATTTGCGGGCGGTTTCGTACATCTCATCGATCTTCTGATGCTTCTTGTTCATCAGGAGAAGTACTTCGGGCGACGCGGACTCCGTACCGAAGCCCATGTGCGTCACGCCCGACTTGCCCAGCAGCCGGACCTCATCGTCGCTCATGCGGCACAACAGGTCCGTTGATGCCTGGAAGGTCCAGCGGAACCTGGCTTTGGATTCGAGAAAGCCCTGTGCGATTTCGACCGCCCGCTTTATATTGACCGGGAGGTTTGAGTCCAGGAATGCAACCTCGCTGAGGCGGTAACGCGAAACCAGCTCGGTGACTTCCTGGACCACGCGGCCGGCGCTGTAGGCGTTGAAGCGCCGTTTGTAGAAGACCTGGTCGGTGCAATAGTTGCACGCGTAGGGACACCCGACGCTCGATGCATAGGGCAGCTTACGACCGCCCGTTATCTTTTCGTACGCATCAAAGTTTCCCAGGTGGAACGCGGGCGCAGGAAGGTTGTTGACGTTTTCAACCGGACGCTCGGGGTTGTGATGAATCCCATCTGGGAGCTTGCGAGAAATTCCCTGGACATTATCGAGAGATTTCCCTTCACTCAGAAGGCGGGCAATTTCAACGATGGTGCGTTCGCCCTGTGCCCTTACTACAACATCCACGAAAGGTTCGCTGAGAGTTTGTGCCGGCAGAAGGCTGGGGTGCCATCCTCCGAAAATGATGGGAAGTCCCGGGCGAAGCTCGCGGACCAACCGCGCGACCTCGGCAGCCGAGCGGATCATCTGGCCGGTCAGCAGGGAAACCCCAAGGCAGACGGCATCCTTGATTTCCCGAGCCACGATGCGTTTGAAATCGGGCTCGACTGACCCGTCCACAATCGAGACCTGGAACCCATCCTCAAGCAATGGCGATGCCAGGCTGAGGAGACTCAGCGGCGGCCCAAGCGGCAGGCCTGCGTAGGGGGGGAAAAAAAGGACTACTTTGTTGCTCATGGGCAATTTGCCCCCACCGCAGGCTCCAGTTGCTTCGCGTCAACTTTGGGTTTGGCAATGGAGACAAATCTCTTGATCTTTTGGTTGAGCCAAAGCTCGATCGGCAGTCCGTAAAAGTCGTGGTCCAGACGCCACCGCGCCGGATAGGCCAGGCTGTGTTGGAAAGCTCGAACGGCCGTCCCCGCGTCCAATTTGGCGATGGGAATACGATCGAAGGCAATGCGGAGATAGTCCCTCATGACCTGGACGCGCCGATGGGACCGCCCTTTCAGCCAGGGGAGCACGGTGTATCGCGGGAAGTAGTCAGCCCATCCTTCGAAAGAATCCGGCACCACGATGCCAAGTTCCTTGACGCGATCCATGATGGGCGACCCCGGATACGGCGTAAAAATGTTGGTCCAGAACTCGGCGCCGGGGAACCGCCGGCAGACATCCATAATGAAACGAATGGTCTGCTTCTGCTCCTGCGCGCCTTCTCCCGGATACCCGAAAATGATGTTGAAACTGGGTCGAATGCCGGCCTCCAGGCAACGCTCGGCGGATTGGTAGATCGAGTCGAAATCCTGGAACGTCTTGTTCATCAACTTCAGGATTTTGGGCGATGCGGAATCCACACCCTGGCAAATCTGATGGAGGCCGGCCCGTCCCAGCAGGCGCAGCTCCTCCGTGGTCAGGCGAGCTGTGAGGTTCGTTGTGGCCTGAATGCTCCACCGGAATCTGGAGCCGACCCGGACCAGTCCCTCTGCGATTTTGAGCGCACGCTCCAGGTCCACGAGGAAGTTGTCATCGACAATCCAGAGCATCTCCAGGCGATAGCGAACGGAGAGGTCGAAAGTCTCTTCGACCACTTGCTCCGCAGGCAGGCCGTTCCACTGCCGGCCGTAGACGCCGGCGTTGGTGCAATAGGAGCAGTTGAAGGGGCAGGCCAGACTGGATGTGTACATGGCCCAGCGCCTGCCGCAGACCCGCTCATAGGCATCGAAGTCAGCAAGTTGATAGGCCTTGGAAGGCATTTCCACGAGTTTCTGCAAGGGCCTTGGCGGATTCAAAATCAGCCGCCCGTCCCGCTTGAAACCGACACCCTCGACGCCCTCAAGCGAGTCGCCGTGCTCCAGGCGCCTGACCACTTCGAGCATCGTGGCTTCACCCTGGCCGCGGACCACAATGTCCACAAATTCTGCCTCAAGCGTCTGCCTGGCCAATAAGGAGGGATGCCAGCCGCCCAGAATAATGGGGAAATCTTTGTCCCAGGCCTTAACCGCCCGCCCGATCTCCGCCGTTTCGCGGATCATGGGGCCGGTAACCAGCGATATGCCGAGGCAGAGGGCATCCTTGACTTCCTCAAGAACTCGCTGCTTCAAGTTGGGCGTGATGGTGGAGTCAATTAAGACGACCTTGTATCCTGCCCTCAGCAGCGGAGTCGAAACCGCCAGAATGCCGAGCGGTGCGGTGGCTTCGCTGCTGGCAAAAGCCGGAAAGAAAAATACGATTTTCTTAGAACCCCTCACGCTGCTCTCCCGTCATTTGGAAATCCCAGTTTCTGGCCGATATGCTCGAAGGATACCAGCGGCAATTTGGCCGCATGTCATGGCGCAATCCCTTTCCTGCAAAAAAATTGTCAACAGGCCGCACGGCAGCTTGAATCCGGAACTTCAGGACCGGAGGGCGCTACCTCGGTTGAGGCAGAAGGCATCAACGGCGACAGGGCCGCGAAGCTGAGCAGGATCAAGCCGAGGGAGTGTCCGTAGGTGTATTCGAAAAGGCCGGCGACCAGATAACCGGCGAGGGCCAGTATCGCGGTCCGTGACGCAAATGCTTCTTCCCTGTTTTGGGCTGATCGTGAAGCCTTGAGAAGATCGCGGAATAGCACTGCGATGAACAGGAGAGCAGCAAGTACAACGGGTATTCCGAATTCTGCGGCCAGTTCCACGGCGTTGTTGTGCAGGTGGCCGTGATAAGCCGGGACGGGGTCCCGCGCAGAAAGATAGGACAGATAAAGCTTGTCAATGCGTCCCGGGCCGACTCCGGTGAGCGGATGCTCCCTGATCATTTCCCACCCGACCCGCAGCATTTCAATGCGTTCCAGGTTCGAGTAGTAGGACGGCTTGATCGACTGCGTGACGCGCTCACGAATGGGCCTGGGTGCAAGCAAGAAGAGAACCGCCGGCAGGGCGGGGAGCGCCCAAATCCACCTTGAGCGCCTCCGCATCAACTCGATGCCAAACAGCGCCAGGCATGTGATCCAGGCCATCCGCGTCAAGCTCACGAGGATGGCGATCCCATTGATGGCCACGACTGGCCACCAGCGCCGCCTCTCCTCGGGATACAACGACCAGAAGCTGAGCAATCCAGCCACTACCAGAATTTCCACCGTTCCGTAAACCATCCAGTGATTGAGTAAACCTCCAGAACGGAGATAGAGGCCCACATCGCCCCCGGTTGCGAGTTCGCGGCGATAGTAGAAAAGACGGGAAACAAAATCTCCGATGAGGACCAGGGAGCTGAGGCTCGCGGCCAGGAATATACCCTGCCAGACAATCAGACGGTCTGAGGCCTTGTGAATGGAGGGTACCACCAGAAACAGCGCGCCAATCAGGAGCAGGTGGCGGATTTCACCCCGGCCAAAGGAGGGTTCGGGCGACAGGCGCCACACCACGATTTCGAGGCCAGCCCACAGCACCCAGAATCGAAAGATGCGCGGAAATACGAGTCGCTCCTTGCCGCGGGCGAGCTGCACAATTCGAGCCAGCAACGCGAGAGTGAGAAAGCATTCCGAAACCGCTATGGAAACCGGGACCGCCCAGAGCCCCAGGGCCAGCATGGCCGAATCAAAACGAGCAGAGGCCAGGAACTTCCAGAACCGGGTGTGCTCATCCGGCCTGATTGCCCGCTCCCATTGGCTGGCGTGTGCAATTAAGGTGGAGTTCTTCAAGCGGGACCTCGATACCTCAATACAATTGGCGCATCAGATCAAATCCGATGAAGAGCCCGCTCGGCGTGTCGGCCGATGGTTCGCCCAGGAACGTTGCCCGTGTGCCAGCCCGCTGTGACACGACCGTGCCGGGACTGTTTGAAAATCCGAGCGTGAAAGCATGCCGCCATAACTTTTTTTGAATGCCAAAGGCATAGGCCGGTCGGTGAATTCCAAGTTCCGGACCGTTAGCCAGGGTCGGTATGACTTCAGCAATCAAGGCCACTGTCGGCCGAATGTCAAAGGCCCCGCCCACGCCCAGTGAAAAACTGTTGATGCCCGGAAGAGGCGGTGGACCCTCTGCAAACCCGGGACTGAGTATCAGCCGGCGGTTCTGCAGTGAAAGCGTGGGGACAAGGTACAGTTGCGCGCCCTTAAACAAGGTCCGTGAAAAGATCCCTTCAAAGTTAGTGGTGAAGTTCGTGCGGAAATTATCCTGTCCGTCGAGCGATAGCCGGAACGTCGCGTTCAGCGGATAGCCGTCGTGCTCATCCAGGGCGTGATAGGCAGCCATCAATTCGATTGGCCGCCCGATGAAACTGGGGGAGCGATAAACGCCTACTGACAGTTTGTCTGTGATGCCGTATCGAAGACCGAACGAGGAAACCGATATACCGTCAAGTCCCAGCAGGACCGCGCCGCGGGCCTGTCCGCTGAAGGCCGGATCAAAAACAAAACGGTGAGTAAAGTTGATGTACCACCCATGCCGGTCAAGCCGCCGTCCCGTAGGAAGGCTGTAGAGATAATCATCAGCGGGAGTATAAATTTTCGCGTTTTCCCTGGCTTCCGAGGCGGCCGCGCGCTGCAGAGCAGCATCGCCCGACCCAAGAGATTTGACGAATGAGCCGACGGCGACAATTTGATCTTCCGACAGCTTGCCTTCCCAGGCTGGCATCAGGGTCCCTTTCTTTCCATGCCGGATGGTGTTGAGAACGGTCTCTTTCGAGATCCCGGCTTGAACTGCAGGGTTCGTGAAGTCGGGAGTTCCGGTTGCAGCGATGCCTTTTCCGTCCCTGCCGTGGCAGACAGAACAATTCTGAATGAAGGACTTCGCGCCCAGTTGCACATTTCCGGGAGGCGCTTCAGCCGAGGCCGTTTCCTCGAGATGGGTCTCCGCCGGCGGTGGCGATGGATCAACTTCCCGGACAGTATGGTTCGCCAGGTCCACAACGTATTTCTTGCCGTTGCGCTGCACAATGACGGACGTCGTCGATCCGTCGATGAATTGAACTCCGACGGCATCGGCGGGCGCCGAGTTTGACGCCATTTCAGAATTGCCGGCAATGGCCTGTTGTGCGGCGCCCGAGGACGGACGAGGGCTGGCAGCATGCAGGAATGGAGTTACGGAGCATGCGAGACCGGCCGCTAACATGCAAACGGCGAACCGTCTTTTCAGGACCGGAACACACTTCCGATGCCGTTCCACTCCGGCCGCAATCAAATACTCATTTCCCATGTGCACTCTCCTGAATTGGTTACTCAACAAGGAGTACCACGTTTGAAAAACCGAGTAGTCAGGCAGGTGTAGTGAGTTTGTAAAGGTTGTGTTAGTCTCTCTGGAGAGGCAGCGCACGACTCCGATCACTTGCAATCGGCCGCCGCGCAGTTTTGAAGGGTTCCGGAGAAGTGCCCGCTGGGGAATTCGTCAAAACTTATGGAAAAGATCCTGGTCGTTGAGGATGACCGGTCGCTATACAAGGCCCTGAAGCTTGCCTTTGAGGCTGAAGGTTACTCGATCGAATTCGCCTCAGACGGCGAAGCGGGCCTGAAGGCGTTCCGAAGCGCCAGGCCTGCCCTGGTGGTGCTTGACCTGATGCTCCCCAAGGTCCACGGGCGTGAAGTCTGCCGGACCATCCGGTCCGAAGCGCCAAACGTTCCGGTGATCGTGCTCAGCGCTTCGGCCGATGAAGTGGACAAGGTGCTGCTGCTCGAGATGGGGGCTGACGATTACGTTACCAAGCCCTTCAGCCCGAAGGAACTGCTGGCGCGCGTGCACTCCATTTCACGCCGGGCGCGTGGTCCCAAGCCCGTCGATCAGTATGCCTTTGATGATGTGGCCGTTGACTTCGCCAAAATGGAGTTGACACGGGCGGGCAGCAAGATTGCACTCACGCCGCAGGAATTCAAGATCCTCAAATACTTTGTCCGCAACCCGGAGCGTGTCATCTCGCGGGATGAATTGCTGAACCAGGTGTGGGGCTATGATTGCTATCCTTCAACGAGGACTGTGGACAATCACCTCATGAAGCTCCGGCAAAAGCTGGAGAAGGAGCCTATGAATCCTTTGCACTTCAAAACGGTTCACGGGGCTGGGTACAAGTTTGTGCCCTGAGGTGAGGAGACCGCCGCCGCTTGTTGGAATCGGCGGACTGCGGCAGAAGGACGAGGGCAGAGTGGAACGATGGTCAAGATCCGTTTGCGAACCAAGTTCCTGGTTTCGCTGATATTCACCACCACCGCTCTCACCTTTGCCACGCTGTATATTGTACGCTCCTACCTGAGAAACCATGCACGGCAGGAAATTCATCAGGCGCTTTCCAACTCCGTCATAACTTTCCAGCACTTCGAACAGCAACGCCAGACAACCCTGGCTGAGTCGGCGGGAGTGATCGCCGACCTCCCCAGCCTGCGAGCGCTGATGACCACCCATCACCAGCCGACCATCCAGGACGGGTCCACCGGTTTCTGGAGGCTGGCCGGGTGTGACCTGTTTCTGCTCGCCGATCGGTCAGGAAAAGTGATGGCGCTCCACACCTCAACGGCCGGCTTCAATCAGCAAGCCGCACAAGATTCTCTTGCCCGTACTTTGACCGGGGAGTTGGGCCGTGACTGGTGGTTCGGGAGTGGACATCTCTACGAAGTTTTCCTGCAGCCCATCTTCTTCGGCTCCTCGCAGGACAACAATCTCCTCGGGGTCCTGGCAATGGGTTTTGAGGTGGATGCGCGCCTGGCGGAAGTGGTGGCCCAGATAGCGTCCAGCCAGGTGGCCTTTCGTTATGGCAAGGACATTGTGGTCACCACCCTTTCCACCCCCCAGAAGGGGGAACTTTCCTCGCATGCGATCAGATTCACCACGCCGGAATCTCTCGAATCTGAGGAAATACAACTGGGCAGGGAAGACTTTCTCGACACGACGCTGGAGCTCGCCCCCAAGGGGAGGCAGCCGGTCAGCCTCACCGTGTTGAAATCATTTGACGCCGCCACTCTCTTTTTGCAGGATTTGAACCGGCTGCTACTGGCCGTCGGCTTCGTCGCGGTGCTGGCGGGGACCGTTCTGATTTACTTGATCTCCCACACCTTCACACGCCCGCTCGCCAACCTTGTCGCAGGCGTCCATGCGCTGGGCAAGGGGGACTTCAACTATCCCCTGAACGTCCGCAGCAATGACGAACTGGCGGAGGTAACCGACGCCTTCGACGGAATGAGGAAATCGCTGCAGAAAAGCCAGCGTGATCTGCTCCACGCAGAACGTCTGGCCACCATCGGCCGGACGGCGAGCTCGATTTCGCACGATCTGCGCCATCCTTTGACTGCGGTGCTGGCATACGCCGAGCTCCTTTCGGAAAGCAAGGGGGATGACCGGCAGCGGAAAAGTCTCTACCTGGAGATTCGTTCGGCCGTCAGCAGAATGACAGAATTGATCTCTTCTTTACTCGAGTTCTCAAGGGCCCAGGAGTCACTCCAGCTTGTATATGGCGATCTGTTCGACTCCCTTAAGCGGACCGTCGAGACCGTCCGCCTTCGCCCGGAATTCAGCAAAATCGATATCCGGCTCACCCATGAAGGACCCACTCAAGGCTGGTTCGATTTTAAGAAACTCGACCGGGCCTTCCACAACCTGCTGTTGAATGCCTGTGAGGCAGTGCCAGTCGCCACAGGGAAAATCGACGTGCGTGCGATGCGAGTGAATGACCATGTGGAGATTGCTGTGACTGATAACGGCGTCGGCATCCCCGAATCCGTTCGCGATGAGGTGTTTCACCCTTTCGTAACCCACGGGAAGGATGGAGGGACCGGGCTCGGTCTTGCGGTTGCCCAAAAGATTGCGGGCGATCATGGCGGGAATGTAAAGATTGAGTCAACTGGCCCGTCCGGTACGACCATCAAGCTCTCGGTCCCATTGACTCGCCCCCCAAAGCAATCCGTTGCCTGACGCCTCGTCAATCCACCTTCTCACAACTGCCGCCCGGCGGTTTGTCCCTACGATTCCAAATTTTTACAAATTCACCACAGTCGCCTGACACATCCCGCATTATCGGGGTGGTAGGTTTGATCTCGGGAGATTCCGACGGAGTTCCCTGGATACAGGCGGGACTCATCCGAACCAAAGTTGATTGAGCTGGCGGGACTGGTGGAATGACGACAATTTCCTCCGGGGATTTCTTGAAGACAAAAGCCGAAACTCCCCTCAACGGCCGGTATGAGGCGGCAGGCGTGCAACTGCGCATCACAACCAATTTCGAGCCCATCCTCAACGCAGCGCAGAAGACCTTTGGGGAAGGGACAGCGCCGGGCCATGACGGAGGGGAAGAAATCCGGCTGCGTTTTTGGGTTGAAGAGGCACCGCAATCCGTGGCGCCAAAGCCCAAACCCAAACCCTATTTTCGCGGGTTGGGTCACCTGGTTTTTGCCGGGATCGATGGCTGCAACTCGATCCTGATGAACCTGCAGGACCAGTCTGGGGTAGGCCGCTTCACCCCTGAAGTAGCATCGGATTCAAAGCTCTGGGAAACCATTTTGCTCCCGGCCCTTCTTACCATCCTCGGGCCGTCGGTGGGTCTGGCCCCTGTGCATTGCGCGTGCGTCGCCTGGAAGGGGAGCGGATTGCTGCTGGCAGGCGAGTCTGGGGCCGGGAAATCCACTCTCTCGTTGGCCCTCGCTGAATCGGGGTTCGATTTTCTCTCTGACGATCGCACTCTGATTGCCGTCCATCAAGGGCGCCTTCTGGCATGGGGCTTGTCAAGGGAGATGAAACAGCGGGTTGAAAGCATCACCCAGTTTCCGTTTCTCAGTCAGGTTGAACCGGATGGCATATACGAGCGGGCGGACGAACTTCGATTTGATGCCGGGAAGCTTTCCGGCATCCACCACATCCGATGTTGTGAGCCGAGATGGCTCGTTTTCCTTGAACGCCAGTCGCGGCCGGCTTTTTCTCTCACCTCCATTCCGCCAGAGGACGCGGCTTTGCGGCTTGAAAGCCAGCTTCTTCGCGCCAGTCCTGAGGCCCGGGAGAAACAGCATCGCGTCATAGAGGACCTCGTCAAGAGGGAATGTTTCCGGCTCCTCTACTGTGGCGATGCCCGCACGGTGGCTGGCGCGCTGCACTCCCTGGTCGTGAACGGCTGGAAGGCGGAGAAACATCTGATGGGTTCGCCAGTGCGAAAACCATCGCGCTCCGCTGGCAGCGCGGATGACCCGCTTCGCCGGTTTCGCGCCACGCCGCTCAATTATCAGGCAGATCTGATGGGCCGGCACGTCCGTGTGGAAACCAATAGTCCCATCATCCTTAAGCACGCCGAGACGTTCTTGGACCGCCTTGAAGGCGCCAACACCACACCGGCGCAATTTCTCTGGAGGATCGTGACGGAACCGGGCCGTGAAACCGGGGCTGCCTGGCCTCAAATGGCGGCTTTTTCAGACCATGGCCTGCGTTACATCAATCTGGGACAGCGTAGTTTCATTGCAGTGGACCACGGCGCGCGCCAGGCGGTGGGGGTAATTCCAGAGCACCTTGCGAATGATGAAACAGGCTTCTCAAGCGTCTACCTTGCCCGGATGTTTTATCTCACTGCGCCCGCTCTTGGTCTGGTCACGATCACCGCGGCGTGTGTAGCCATGGAAGGCCGAGGGATCCTCCTTTTTGGCGCGCCGGGCAGCGGAAAAACCACCGCGAGCTATCTGAGCACCAGGTTCGGGCTGCAATTTCATGCCGACCAGGCTGTGTTCCTTGATAGGAGAGGTCGCACTCTGCGCGCCTGGGGGGAATTCTGGGCGGCGGCTTTTCGAGAGGACGCGCTGCAGTTCCTGCCGGAGCTCGCCGGCCAAACGCGTCCGCTCGTTTATTGCGACAGGACCTTTTTGTGCGTCAGCAAGGAATGTTTACCCTCCGACGCCCGCGCCGTGACCCCTGTCAGTTGCATTTTCCTGCAGCGGGAGGCCGGGACCTCGCCCAGGCTTGAACCCATTCGCCAGGAAGAAGCTTGCAGGAGGCTCGCCACAGTTGCTCCATTCGTGGATAACATGGGTTCCGGTCCCGAGCGTGATTCTGTTTTCAAGTCGCTCGGGCGGCTGCCCGCATACAACCTGGCCTATGGCAACGACCCTTCGGAAGCTGCGGTTTTCCTGCGCAGCATGCTGAGCACCCATCACCCAACGGAGGACCTATTTTGAATTCATCGCTGCGCCAGGCCGTTGTCGCCGAGCTGGCGCCCGCCGGCAGGACGCAGTTTGGGTTCGCCTTCTGGCACTCTTTCGACCCGTCGGATTGGGGCCGCGCCCTTGAGTGGCTTGACGTGAGTGGACTGGCCCTCTATTTCCGGCACAAGGTCGTCAATACCGGTGGATTGCAAGTTCTGCCGTTCTACGTTCAGACGCGGCTGGCCCGCAGCTACGAGCAGAACTGCTGGCGCGTCGAGTCCATCCGGAAGGAGTCCGCGGCCCTTCACAACCTGTTCGACGATGCAGGCGTCCAATTCGCTCTTCTGAAGGGCCTGGCGATGGTGCCGGATTACTGCCCTGACCCAAACCTTCGTACGCAATATGACTACGACTATCTCATTCGCCCTG
Organism: Terriglobia bacterium; assembly: GCA_035712365.1. NCBI lineage: Bacteria > Pseudomonadati > Acidobacteriota > Terriglobia > Terriglobia bacterium. The sequence goes on along the minus strand of DASTAW010000015.1, from coordinate 48,867 downwards.
ACGCACTCGCGCGGGCCGAGGCAGCCCTGCAAGCAGCAGGATACAGGCCGAAGGTTTCGCGCGAAGGCTATCACATTGCCTATTTCCGGCCGGCGCCCGAGGGTGGCCCTCCAACGGGCCCCGTAGGACCCTATTCCGCCCGGCTGCAAAGGCCGGTCGAGTTGCACATCAGGCTGTGGGAAAACACCGAGGAAAAAATCGAAATCCCGCTCGGTGACGACTTCATGGACCGTTTGCGCAACCGCGTCGGGCTGGGCTTGGAGTATCCAACCTTATGTGACGAAGACGGCCTTATTTTTCAGGTCCTCCACGCCTTCCGCCATATTCTGCGGAACTGGTGCCGGCTGTCGGTATTCCTTGAAGTCTCGCATTTCCTGAATCAGCGGGCTGCGGATTCGGTGTTCTGGGGGCAGTATCAGGACCGGGTAGCAAACCTGCGCTGGGCGCCTGAAATTTCCACGCTGGTGTTCAACCTTACCCGCCTGCTTTTTGGAGGTTCCATCCCGGCGGAATTCAATCCCCGGGTGGACCCGAGGTTCTCAGCGGTAGTGGGCGCGTGGACCGACCTCTACGGGCTTCCTGGGGCGCTCGCGAATTTTCGGGGGAACAAGAACAGTCTGTTTCTCCACCGGGAGTTTGTAACAGATCGGTCCAGGTGGGCGGAGATTCGGAGGCGGCGATTGTTTCCATTCCGCCGGCCTCATCATCTCCCCGACGTCTTGTTCAACCACGGGCCGAGCGGCAGGAGGAGAAGGCTGGCCCAGCTTGTCCATGGCCTGCGAAGGCTCAAGTTCCACGCACTTTCGGCCCTTCGGTATGCCTGTGAATACCCTCGGTGGCAATTCCATCGGAGGCTGCGCGCTCCCGCTGGGTCCAAAGCCGGCAGCAGTGCCAAGGTTGAGAAGGGGAATCGTGATTCGGAGCCGTCTTTGAAGCCTGTGGTTGCGCAGCTCAACGAAACGGTCATCAGGGATTGATTATGTTCCGCGTTCAAGCTTATGTCATCCAGGCGTATCTTGTTTGTTTCGATCTGGCGGTGGTCAGCGCCTGTTACGTTGCCTTGTGGCTGGGGTTAGCGCGTCCTGAAACGGGCGCTCCTCAGGGTTCCCTGGCGAACGGCAGGAACATCGAAGCCCTTGTTGTCACCCTGGCGATCTGGCTCGCCTTCTCGCTCTATTTCGGCATGTACCATTCCCGGCGGCTTGATCGGCCCTTTGCCGATCTCGTCATCATTGCCAAGATCTCAATCGCCACTCTCGTACTCCTTGAATGCGTCGGCCATCTGTCCGCGGCGCTTGACCTGCCTCGCATCTTTATGGCCCGCTTCGCGGTGATGAGCTTCGTCTCCCTGTCTCTGGCCAGGGTGACGTTGCGGCTCACCACTCGTGTCCTGCGGCGGCACGGACATAACGTAAAAACCCTGGTTCTCATCACCTCTCCCCACATGGGGCGCAGGCTCGCAGCAAAGATCGACCAGCATGCTCATTATGGATACCGTGTCGTGCGCCACTTTCTCTACTTTGCCTCCGGACAGGACGAGGAGACCTCCCTCGTTGACGCGGTCTGCCGCTATCTGCGTGAAACTTCCGTCGATGACGTGATCCTGGCGCTGCCTTCGCAGGCGAAGGACCTTGCAACGCGGCTGATCCTGGAGTGTGAAAACCAGGGAATCAATGTCAGGATCGTTCCTGACCTTTTCCCGTTGATTCAGACGGACACTCAGGTCCACGACCTGGACGGAATTCCCCTGGTCAACGTTCGCCACTACCCGACCGAGAATTTCAGGTATGCGGTCCTGAAGCGCCTCTTCGACATCGCCCTGTCGCTCGCTGTGCTCGTCTTTTTCTCACCCCTGTTTTTGCTGATAGCGGTTCTGATCAAGCTCACCTCACCCGGCCCCGTATTTTTTGTCCAGGACCGGGTGGGCTTGAATGGCAAGGCTTTCGGAATGCTGAAATTCCGTACCATGCGGCAAGATCCAGCCCTCAATTCCGGCGACCACTGGACATCCCGGAATGATCCCTACGTAACGCCGCTTGGCCGATGGCTGCGCCGGAGCAACCTGGATGAACTCCCTCAGTTCGTGAATGTACTCAACGGCGACATGAGCGTCGTCGGGCCGCGCCCCGAACGTCCCTTTTTCCTGGAACGGTTCCGGCAGGAAGTGCCCGAGTACATGTCACGCCACTACGTCAAAAGTGGCATCACGGGCTGGGCACAGGTGAATGGCTGGCGGGGCGATACCTCGATCGCGCAGCGTGTTGCGCACGATCTTTACTACACCCGGAACTGGGCCATGGGGCTTGATCTCAAGATTCTGCTCCTTACGCTGACTCGAACTTTCTTTCATCGTAATGCCTATTGAAGAAGGCGACGGAAAGGCTGAAACCATGATGGACCATTACGCGGACCGACGCTTGGTTGCGAGGGTTGGCAAACTGCGCCGCCACTGGAGCTGGATTGTCGGTGGCGCATGCGTATGCGCCACAGCCGCTTTCGTCGTGAGCCGGTTTTCACCCAGAATCTACCGGGCCACAACCTACATCATGGTCTCGGAGTCCAAGATCGGCTCCGGTTCTGGAGATACACCGTGGCAGCAGATGGCCTCGCTGCCGACTTTCGTGCCTTTTGTGGATAACGAGGCGCTCATCCAGGAATCGCTTGAGAAATTCCATCTGGACCGTCCCCCCTACAATCTCACTGCTGATAAGTTTCGACGAAGCGGCTATCTGGACGTCCAGATACCGAAATCCACGCGACTCCTCGAGGTGGACATCGAATTTCCCAATGCCAGGGTCGCTGCCGATCTTGCCAACGACCTTGCAACCCGCGCCGTCCGGTTCAACGACAGGATGAATGCCGCGGATACTTCTTCGACGCGGGCCTTCCTGAAGAAACAACTTGAAGAAGCCACCGAGCGGCTGGCGCTGGCCGCTGCTCAGCGCTTGGAAGTCCAGCAGGAAGCCCGCATGGTAGACCGGGAAAAGGAACTCAGCATTCTGCTGGCGGGGAAGGAACGGCTCTCAACCCATCTGGAGCAGCTAAGGCTTGCGTTGGCCCAGGACCAGAGCCGGACCCAAGCGCTGAAACAGGCGCTGGCTGGGCAGCCCCGGACCTACCAGTTAAAGAAGAGCGTCACGGAAGATCGCTTCCTCGAACGGGCCGCGGAGAAGATGGGGCCATCCGGCGCGCCGCTTTCCATGACCGAAGAATCACTCAACACCACGCGTGAAACCATCCAGCAGGACCTCGTCAAGGCGACGGTGGATGCGGCTGCTGAACTGGCAGGTTCGAAGGAGGCCGAAACCAGGCTTGGCGTGGTGGACAACGCCATCACCAACCTGCTCGCCCGAACCACGGTATTGCGAAGCAAGGTGGAAAACGCGGACCAGAACTACACACTGGCGTCCGAAGCAGTCAAAACTGCAAGCCACGAATACCAGAACGCTTCTGTAACGGTTACCTCGAAATCGCAGGACCTGAAGCAGGTGGCGCCTGCAATCGTTCCCGAGCATCCGGTCCGGCCCAGGCCCCGTCTCAACGCGCTGCTGGGCTTCATCCTGGGCGCCATGCTGTTTACCTCATTGGCGTTGGTCATCGAGAACCTTCGTGAGATGCGCAATTTGGACCTCTTTCCTCTTGAAGTCGTCGAGCCGGTTGCCGCCAAGAAGCGTTGAAAGGCCGTCATGTCTGTTATTCCTCAAGCGTTCCCTCGGCGGCTTTTCATCAACAGCGCAGCCATCTTCGGCGGCGAAGCGGTAGCGCGGTGCGCCACGCTGCTGATGGCCGTGATCATCGCCCGCCGTTTCGGTCCCGTGGCGCTCGGAGAATATGGATACGCGCTGGCGTTTGCCAGCGTTCTGCTGCTGGTTCCTGACTTTGGGACGCATCTTTTTGCGATGCGGGAACTCTCCACCGAGCCAGAACGATTGCCGGCCGTTTTTTGGAATGTCCACTGGTTGAAGCTCTTGCTGACAGGCGCCGCCCTCTTGCTCGTTGTTGCCTTCGGTGCCGGGCTGATAGCTGACGCGGAAAGCCGCCTTCTCTTCTACCTGCTGACGGGCAGGGTGTTGTTGCAAACTTACTCCCAGGCTTCCATGGCGATATTCAAGGCATTTGAGCGGATGCATTTTGTCGCCATCCAGCAAAGCGTCAACTCGTTTGTGGTTGTGCTGGTGGCGGGCGCAGCCCTGGCATTCAAGGCCGACCTTTGGGTGGTGGTCGCCGCGCTCGTTGCCGGACAGGCGGCGGAAACCTTCCTCGGCTGGCACTTCATCAGAACAAACTTTTCCCCAGGACGTTTTGCCAGATGGGACCGCACCCTGCTGGCAGCAATCATCGTCTCAAGTTTTCCTATTGGGATTACAGCAATGCTGCAGGCGTTCAATGTCCGGATTGACGTCCTGGTGCTGGGCCGGTACGTTTCCAACCGGTTGCTCGGTGAATTTCAAGCAGTGGCATGGTTCCCGGTGGGGATCTTCCTGGCCACTTCACTGCTGATGACTGTCCTGTTTCCCAAGCTCTCCCGCCTTTTGCGGAAGGACTCGATGCACAGCAGTGCTTACTTGACGGGCCTCCTGAAGAACGGCCTGTTGGCCACGACGCTTGGCTCCATCGTGCTCTGGTTTATTGCCCCAGAGCTGGTGGTCTGGATCTTTGGAGAGGCGCTGGCGCCCGCCGCCCCAACCCTGCGGCTCCTGGCTCCCATGCTTCCGCTGGTCTATTTGAACACGGCCCTGTTCTACGTGTTTATTGCCGCTCAGCGCCGCCGGGTTTACATGGGCACCCTTGGCGCGGGGGTTGCGCTGGGCCTTGGCTTGAGCCTTGTTCTTTCAGCGCGCTATGGGGCCGCCGGTTGTGCGATTGCAGACGTGGTCCGCGAATTGACGATGTGTTGTTCTTATCTTTACTTCCTGGTCCAGGGAAACCACGCGCGCGTCGCAGGGTGGAGCATCTTAAAAGTTTTCCTGCCGGCAACCTTGTTTGTCGCCCTGGGAGCCGTCGTGACTGCGTCGCCGGGCGAGGCATGCCAGTGGTCCGCCGCTTGGCTATTGCTGGTTCTCGCTGGAACGCTGGTCACACTGGGCTTTCCGCGGAGTGTTGAGTGGCAACTCGTCATGGATGAAAGCTTATGAGTGGAAAGATCGACTCTGTCCCGGCGCTTCCCGCTGGCAGCCTGATCTGTTATTTTGTGGCCGCCGTCGTTTTTGGATGCTCGCTCGCGCTCATTGGCTCTACGGCGCAATGGTCGCTGCTGCTGGTGGGGGTTATTGCCTATTTGTTGTTTGCGGCCCTCTCTGTTAAAGAACCTCTGATCTTTGTCGTGACGTTTCTGGTGGTGTTGGAGATATTTCCGCCTTTCTTCTTTGCCCAAACAGGCGATACGCCCGTTTTCCTCTCATTTCTCCTCCTGCCCGTCGGAGGTGCAATCGTCGTCTCGCGACTTCGAGATCTTAACTTCGGCGGCGACTCATTTTCGGGCGGACTGGCGGCCTTCCTTGTGGCGATTGCATTGTCCATTCCATTTGCATGGTGGCTCTCGGGTGCGCGGGCCGGCGCCGGCAGCGTTTTGCACTGGCTGCTGCTGTCGCAAATGGCATTCATTTACTATCTGATTCGCGGAGGCGCTAACGAGGAAGAAACTCGTTGTGAGCGATGGGCCTTCCGGTTGCTTTTGGCGGGTGCATTGTTGTCAGCCGCCTATGGCATTGTTGACTTCGTCTGGCCCGTTCCTTTTGCCCACCCGGCTGCGGACCAGTTCATCTGGCTTGGAAGCATGATCCTGCGCCGGGCCCAGGGCGTGTTCTACGAGTCCTCGAATTTTGCGAACTTCTGCGGCTTTTTCCTGGTCATAACCTCTGCGGCGTTACTGGCCCAAAAAGAGCGGCTGCTGGGCATTCGGCGACCGGTGCTGATTGCTTCGGTGGTGGTCCTCAGCCTGGCTGTTCTGGTGGCGTTTTCGCGGAGTACGTGGGCGGGCGTCCTGGTCGCGCTTCTTGTCTTCGCTTCGATCACAGGAAACGTCAAGGTCCGGCGGGGAGCAATATTAGGGGTGGTCCTTGCAGTTCCGCTGTTCCTGCTCTGGAAGCTTTCGCCCGAGCTATGGATGTATCTGCTCGACGCAAGGGTTGGGAAGCTTGCCGAAATTTTCGTCAGCCCTGACGTAGTCACCAGCGGCAGGTTCGACACCTGGAGTCACGTGCTGGCCATCATGACTGAACACCCCCACTATCTGGTATTTGGGGTTGGCTACAAGACGCTTACCATCACCCGGCTGTTCCATGGAGAGATTATCGTTGATAACGGCTATCTCAGCCTTCTACTGGAAACGGGCTTCGTGGGTCTCGCGGGCTTCCTGTATTTTTCCGCAGCAATCATGAAGAGATTTCTGGAACTCGCGCGCGCCGCGGACCAGGCAGTTGCGTTCTGGTCAGCAGTGCTGTTTTCCATCTGGTGCGGACTGCTGGTTCAACTGCTTGCCGTGGATGCCTACACTTTCTGGCGCAACATGGTGGTCTTTGCAGCTCTTGCGGCCTTTACGCTGAACCGCGCGGCAAGGACGGGCTCACAGAATGACAATCGTGGATTGGATTCTCGGACGAGTTTTTCTGCCGAGAGCTTCAGATGAAAAGAAAGATCCTCTTTCTCGAACAGCAGAGCTGGCTGAGCGGCGCCCAACGCGTGCTGGAATCCGTTCTGGACGCCACGGCCGGAGAATACGACCCGATAGTGGCCTTTCCGGGCGAGGGTGAGTTCTCCAGAAAACTTGCAGGACGTAATATCCAGACCCTGTCGTATCCTCTCGGCTTCTATCAGACCGGCCGGAAATCCCGAGTTGAGATGCTGGCGTTTGCCGAGCGAAGCCTGCTGTGCGCAGTCAAGCTCGCAAGGGTGATTCATCAGCAGGACGTGGGGCTTGTCTACATCAATGGACCCCGGTGCATGCTCGCCGGAGTTCTGGCCGCCCGCATCACAGGGCGCCCGGCGCTGTTCCATCTGCATTTAACCCTGGTGCGCAAGCCGGAGGTCCTTCTGGTTGCCAACCTGGCGCGCTATGTTTCAGCCATCGTGTCGTGTTCGCGGGCCGCTGCCGCGGGCATGATTAGAGCTAATCGCAGTCTGGCGGGCAAGACCCATATCCTCTATAACCCGCTTGTCGCGAGCGCCCCTGCAACGAAAGACCTGCCGGATCCTTTGCCCGGCGGCAGTTCTTCAGGTATTACGCTTGGCGTGGTGGGACGCATCACCAAACCGAAGGGACAGAGGGTGCTGCTGAACGCGCTCGGAAGGCTTAGCGCACAGAACAAGGCCAGGGTCCGCGTGGTTTTCGTTGGCGCACCTTCGCCTGACAACAGCGAGGACCTGGCGTACGATCAGCGCCTCAAAGAATGTGTAACTCAGTCCGGTCTGGAAGCCAGGGCCGAGTGGGCTGGTTACCAGACAGCGGTCCACCCGTTTTATCGTGCAATGGATGTGCTCATCCAGCCTTCGCTGTCAGATTCGGGCGAATCGATGCCGATGTCGGTATTGGAGGCCCTGCAACATGGGGTCCCGGTGATTGCCTCCTGGACGGGTGGGATCCCGGAAGTCATTAGTCACGGAGCGAACGGCCTGCTGGTCCCTCCGGGAGATGAAGTCGCCCTTGCCAGGGCTTTGGAACGCTTCCTCCAGGATGCCTCGCTGCGCGCGCGCCTCGGCGCTGGGGCCAAATCGAGCGTTGACGGCCGATTTTCGCTTGAAAACTTTAAGTCCAGAATTCGCGGACTGATCTGGAAACTATGCGCGACAAAACAATCTGGCAACCCGGAAGCAATTCGCGAGGAATCGGCAGCCTAGAGCGTCTGCGCAGTCCTCGCATGCGAATCGCCCTGGTCCATCACTGGCTGGTCACCATGCGAGGCGGCGAGCGTGTCCTTGAGGCATTGGCAGAGATCTTTCCGTCGGCTGACCTTTTTACGCTGGTTTGTGATCGCAAGATGCTTCCTTCATCTCTCAGCCGGCTGCGGGTTCGAACCTCGCTCCTGCAGCACCTTCCGCGGCCAACGCGTTGGTACCCTTACTATCTTCCACTTTTCCCCATCGCAACCAGCCAGCTTGATCTCAGGGGTTACGATCTGGTCGTCAGTTCTGATGCGGCTGTCATAAAGGGCATTCGAATTCACGACGGGGCAACTCATGTCTGTTACTGCCATTCGCCGATGCGCTGCCTGTGGAGCGGCTACGAAACTTATCGACAGGCCGCCCATCCCCTAGTGCGATTCACGCTTTCAGCCCTTCGGGGCCATCTTTGCCGGTGGGACCATCGAGCCGCTCAGCGTGTGGATTTTTTTGTTGCAAATTCTGAAAACGTCCAGGCCCGAATTGAAAGTTTTTATGGCAGGCAGAGCGTGGTTATCCATCCACCCGTTGATACCCAGCGCTTTGTCGTCAACTCACGGCCGGATGAACGCGACGGCTTCTTCCTGACTGTTTCACAGCTAGTCTCCTATAAGCGGATTGATCTGATCGTCGATGCTTTCACCCGGTGCAAGCGGCCGCTGCTGATTATCGGTGATGGGCCGGAACGGCAAAAGCTCGAGCGCCGGGCCGGGGAAAATATTCGTTTTGCGGGATCGCTGCCACAAAGAGAAGTTGTGGAAGCCATGCAGCGCTGCAGGGCCTTTGTCTTTGCAGGTGAAGAGGACTTTGGAATCGTGATGGCCGAAGCCCAGGCCTGCGGCACGCCGGTAGTGGCCCTTGGAAAAGGGGGCGCGCTGGAAATCGTGCAAGATAATTTGACCGGGGTCTTGTTTAACGACGAATCGGTGGATTCACTTCTGGGCGCGCTGGACCGGCTTGAACATGGCTTTTTTGATCCAAAGCTGATTCGAGCATCTGCAATGAGATTCACTCGCCAGCGTTTTGTGGATGAATTTTCCGGCCTGATTCGGCAACGCGTATTTCACGAGGCGCCAGATTGTGCAATTGCACAGGCAATCCCCGAATGGGTTTCCTCTGGCCGTTCGATTCGACCTTCAGCCAAAGGCTTACCTCCAATTGGCGGGCCGAACATGCCGCCGAGACCGTCGTGACCTTCATCGCCGCTCGGGGTGCGGTTCATTTAGACGAAGGGCAGCCTCGTATCACTTTTGCATCCCTCCCATATCCTGGCTCCCCTTTTGGGTTGATAAAGTCGAACACGCGATGAATCAGTCCCTCTCAACGCGGCCTGTCCAACCCACTACCTCTAAGGCTATCGCACATGAGGCATACAATACTTAGTATGGCTGTGTCATTTTGAAACACCGAAATATTGAGTGTCGTCCGGACTTCGGCTTAACCGATAGCAGGCGGAATGATGAGCCGATCACCCCTTGGAGGGGCCTCCTGTGCGTGATTCGTCGGACAACAAACCGCTAACAAGGGTACATTAGTAGGTGCGCCGAAAAGAGATCGATGAGTGACACGCGGAGCACGCCCAAATTGTCGGAGGGCAGTGAACGTGCCAAAGCGTGCCGCGCTTAAGGAGGACCGTCAGATGAAAGTGCTGGTGGTTGACGTGGGAGGGACTCACATCAAAGTCCTCGCTACTGGACAGGCGGAACATCGGGAATTTCCATCCGGGCCTTCAATGACTCCCAAAGGCATGGTCGCCGCGGTCAGAAAGCTCACAGCGGATTGGAAGTATGACGTTGTATCAATAGGCTATCCTGGGGTGGTTGTACACAACCGGCCGATCGTCGAGCCATATAATCTTGCTCCCGGATGGGTTGGTTTTCCTTTTCGAAGGGCATTCGGGCGCCCAGTAAGGCTCATTAACGACGCAGCCATGCAAGCGTTGGGAAGTTACAGGGGCAAGAGGCTGCTTTTCCTGGGCTTGGGAACGGGTCTCGGCTCCGCCATGATTGCGGATGGTATTATCGAACCGATGGAGCTGGGGCACCTTCCTTACAAGAAGGCCACCTATGAAGATTACGTGGGGCTTCGAGGATTGGAAAAGCGAGGTAAAAGGAAGTGGCGGCGACATGTTGCGGATGTTGTCGCTCGATTAATCGCTGCGCTTGAGCCAGCAGACGTTGTCTTGGGAGGAGGCAACGTCAAAAAGCTGAAAGAGTTGCCTAAAGGGTGTCGCGCAGGCGACAACGGGAATGCGTTTGTCGGAGGGTTTCGCCTCTGGGAGCAAGCCGACAGCAAGACCTGTTGTTGAAGGACCCTGGCAAAAGCGTGGATGCGCGAGGAGCAGAACCATGGCAGAACCGGTGCGAAAAGATGCTAAAAATCAGAGCGCAGGACCGCTCACGAAGCGGAATGCCTGGAAGGCCCTCCAGAGCCACTACGAGGATGTGCGGAATTTGCATCTGCGCGATCTTTTTGCAAGCGATCCCGGGCGTGGCGAGCGCCTGACGGTCGAAGCTGCGGGCATTTTCCTGGACTATTCCAAGAACCGCATCACCGATGAAACCCTCAAGCTGCTGGCCAACCTGGCAGAGGAATCAGGTCTGCGCGCGCGGACGGACGCAATGTTCCGTGGCGAAAAAATCAATGTCACGGAGAACCGAGCCGTCCTGCACGTGGCACTGCGCGCGCCTAAGGGGACATCGATTGTTGTCGATGGCGAAAACGTCGTTCCTCAGGTTCACGCCGTGCTCGACAGGATGAGTGGCTTCTGCGAGCGTGTTCGCAACGGCGATTGGAAGGGGCACACCGGCAAGCGCATCCGCAACGTCATCAACATCGGCATCGGAGGGTCTGACCTGGGGCCAGTGATGGCCTATGAGGCGTTGAAACATTATAGCGATCGCGCGATGACGTTTCGGTTCGTTTCCAACGTGGACGGTACCGACTTTGCAGAGGCGGTCCGCGACCTCGATCCGGCGGAAACGCTCTTCGTCGTTTCATCGAAAACCTTCACAACGCTCGAAACCATGACGAATGCACGCACGGCCCGCGAGTGGTTGCTGGCGGGCTTTGGCGGTGAGGCGAAATCGGTTGCCAGTCATTTTGTTGCTGTCTCCACGAACGAGAATGAAGTAGCGAAGTTTGGGATCGACACGGCCAACATGTTCGGCTTCTGGGACTGGGTCGGCGGGCGATATTCGATGGACTCGGCGATTGGCCTCTCGACCATGCTGGCGGTCGGCCCGGAGAACTTCCGGGCGCTGTTGCGTGGTTTCCATCAGATGGATGAGCACTTCCGCACCACGCCGTTTGATCGCAACCTGCCGGTGCTGATGGGCCTTCTTGGAATCTGGTACAACGACTTTTTCGGGGCCCAGACGGTTGCCGTGCTGCCTTACGAGCAGTACTTGAAGCGTTTTCCAGCATACTTGCAGCAGTTGACGATGGAAAGCAACGGAAAATCTGTGACGTTGAATGGATCGACGCTTGACTATGCTACCGGGGCGATTTATTGGGGCGAGCCGGGGACCAATGGCCAGCACTCTTTCTATCAATTAATTCATCAGGGCACCCGGCTCATTCCCTGCGATTTTATTGCGTTCAGCCAGGCTCTCAATCCTCTGGGCCGCCACCATGACATGCTCATGGCAAATGTTTTCGCTCAAACCGAGGCGCTGGCCTTTGGCAAGTCGCGCCAGCAAGTAGAGGCCGAAGGTACGCCGGAGTGGCTGGTTCCGCATCGCGTGTTTGAAGGAAACCGGCCGTCGAACACCATCCTGGCTGACCGGCTGACCCCGGAAACACTGGGCAAACTGGTTGCGCTCTACGAGCATAGCGTTTTTGCGCAAGGGACGATCTGGAATATCAACTCATTTGACCAATGGGGCGTGGAGCTGGGCAAAGTTCTAGCCCAGCGAATCATTCCTGAGCTGGAGAGCAGGGCGGAGCCGGCGCTCGGCCACGACAGTTCAACCAACAATCTGATCCGCCGCTACCGGAATTCCAGGGACAGCGCCTAGTGAACTCGAGGAAGCGAAAAAGTTCGCGCCGCGGATTCTTTGTTTAGGGGAACTCGTAAGAGAGCCTACTGCTAAATAATCATAGACTTGGAGTTGTAGATGACCGATTCCCATTCGGACGCCCTGGTTTTCTATGGGGCGACAGGCGATCTTGCCTACAAGAAAATCTTTCCCGCCTTGCAGGCGATGGTCAAGCGCGGCCACTTGAGCGTTCCGGTGATCGGCGTAGCCAAAGCGGGCTGGAACCTCGATCAGCTTCGCGCCCGGGCGCACGACAGCCTGGAAAAGCACGGCGGAGTTGACCCAGCAGCTTTCGAGCAATTGAGCGCCTTGCTGCGCTACGTCGATGGCGATTATCGGGACCGGGCCACCTTTGAGGCGATACGGCGGACCCTGGGCTTTGCCCAAAGGCCGGCCCACTACCTGGCCATTCCTCCCGTGCTGTTCGAAACCGTTGTGAAGCAACTGGAGCAGATTGGCTGCGCCTCAGGATCGGGTTGCGAAATGGCCCGCGTGATTGTGGAGAAGCCCTTCGGCCATGATCTTGCTTCAGCGCAGGAGCTGAACCGCGTGTTGCACTCGGTTTTCCCGGAATCCAGCATCTTTCGCATCGATCATTATCTTGGCAAGAGGCCGGTAAACAACATGGTGGTTTTCCGCTTTGCGAACGCTTTCATGGAGCCTTTCTGGAACCGCAACTATATCGAAAGCGTGCAGATTACCATGGCGGAATCCTTCGGGGTTGAAGGGCGCGGCGCCTTTTACGACCAGACCGGCACTGTCCGTGACGTGGTTCAGAACCACCTTTTTCAGGTCCTGTCCCATCTCGCCATGGAGCCTCCAGTCCGCACTGACGGTGAAACCCTTCGAGACGAAAAGGTAAAAGTGTTGAAAGCGATTCCGCCGCTCGTGCCCGACAACCTGGTTCGCGGACAATTCCGGGGGTATCGCCAGGAAAAAGGAGTAGCATCTGATTCGCAGACTGAAACTTTTGCCGCCCTGCGCCTCGAAATCGATTCGTGGCGATGGAAAGGAGTGCCGTTTTACATCCGCGCCGGAAAGCATCTGCCTGTGACCTGCACGGAGGTGATCGGCCGGTTTCGAAAGCCTCCGGCAGTGGTCCCCGAGAGCGATCTCTATCAAAATCATTTACGGTTCCGGATCAGTCCGGAAATGACGATCGCCATCGGCACGACCGTGCTGGGCCCGAGCGAAGCGATGAAAGGCGAAATGGTCGAGATGGTGGCATGCCATCATCCCCGCCCGGAAGAAATGGAAGCTTACGAGCGGGTGCTGGGCGATGCGATGGCGGGCGACGCCAGCCACTTTGCGCGCGAGGACTATGTGGAAGAGGCATGGCGGATCGTCGATCCGGTGCTGAACGGAGCGACGCCGGTCTATGAATACGAGCCGGGGGCCTGGGGTCCCAGCGAGGTTGACCAGAAGGTTTCGCCGCCCGCAGGATGGCACAATCCCGTCGGACAAGACCTGGCGTGAGGCTCTCTGGTTCCGCTACCATCGCATGCCTGCTTCCGGAGAGGCTTGCCGCTGATGATCATGCGCGCGCCCTTGCAGGATTCAGCCAAAGAGTTGTACACTCCGTGCTTTCGAGGGGAAGCGGCACCGCGCAGAACGAGTCCCAGCAGGTTGCTGAAAAAGCTCCTGGGCTACATCATCCTGAGTCTTTGGTTGCCATTCCGAAGCCGGAGCGAGGAACCTGCTGTGGAGTCAGGTTAAACTCCGGTTCTGCCTTGGTCATTTTCGGTGACGTACAGCAGATGCTTCTCCCGCTTCGCGGGATCAGCATGACGGTTGGTTTTAGGTATGCAGAAAGAATTGCTGGGGAGGACAAGACTGTGATGAACAAGGTTTCGCGTCGCAATTTTTTGAGAAATTCCATTAGCGCTGCGGCGGGAGCGGCGGGAGCGCTTACCGTCTCTGATCTTTTTGCGCAGTCGCGAGAGCCGCATATGAAGTTTCCTACAGCGCCGCGGGAAAGGATCGCGGTTACCACCTGGCAGTTTCGCATGTACATGGACAATCCCACAAACCCATGGCGGGACCCCAAGCTTCCCGGAATGGCGCTGAAAGATTTCCCGGCGATGGTGGCGAAAAAATTCGGCCTGCACAACGTTGAACTTCTGTCTTATCACTTTCCATCCACCGACGCAGCATACCTGCGGGAATTGCGCGCCGCGGTTGAAAAGGCCGGATCGCATATCATCAATCTTCCGGTGGACGGCAGGGCAAGTTTTTACGATCCCGATGCAGCGAAGCGCAAGGAGGCCATCGACTTTGGAAAGAAATGGATTGATATTGCGGTTGCAGTCGGGTCGCCGAGCGTCCGCCTGCATGTAGCAGGGGTGAAGGGAACCGCTCCTGACGCCGGCCGGACGGCCGAGAGTCTGAAACAAGTGGCCGCGTACGGCGCGCAGCGCAACGTCATGGTGACGCTTGAAAATGACGACCTGGAAACGGAAGACGCTTTCTTTCTGGTGCGGGTCATCGACGAGGTCGGCAACCCCTATCTCCGCTCGCTGCCAGACTTCGCCAATTCGATGCTGAGCGGAAACGCTGACTTCAATTATGATGCTTTGGCCCTGATGTTCCGCCATGCTTATAACATCGCGCACATGAAGGACTCCGAGGTGGGAGACCACGATAAGCTATACACGGTGGACGTAGGGAGGATTTTCAAGATTGCCAAGGCTGCCGGCTATCGAGGTTACTATTCGCTGGAATGGGAAGGGCGCGGCGGAGCTTACGAGGGCACCAGCAAGCTGCTGGAGGAAACGCTGAAGCATCTCAGTTGACGTGGCGTGCGATGGCCTCGGCCTGCCCTGCGAAAGCTTTCGGGTCGAGAGACTCCATTGATCGCTATCCCGGTGTCTTTCCCCAGTGGCCTGAACTTCCACCGCGCTGGTACTGCACCTGTTGGAAGAAAAACATTTGACAGGATTCACGATGTAATATCCATCTCCTGCCTCCTTTGCCGAAAGTAACTTGACATACTAATGAAACTTTATTAAGTTCGATTTGTTAAGTAAAACTCAAGCAGATAGCATCCGGCTGGAGTTAGTCGTCGGTTTCTTCCTCTTTTCTGTTTCATTTTTGTCGGGGCGGGCCAGTAAAAATGTGAAGGAGGACACGATGCCAAGAAGGCACATTCCCGTGTTTCTGGCAGTACTGCTGGGCGTCTTTTTCACCCTGACGGCTTCGCGCGTGGTGCTTGCCCAGGGGACGACCGGGAGCATCCTGGGGAGCGTAACGGACCCGAGTGGCGCTCTGATTCCAGATGCCCAGGTCGTGGTTACGAATCGACAGACGAGCAACCAGAGAAGCACCACGACCACCAGCGCAGGTCTCTTTAACTTTTCGAATCTCCCCATCGGCGACTATGACCTAAAGGTCAGCATGACAGGATTCAACCAGTACGTTCAAAGCGGCATTCATGTTGATGTTAACGACAAGCTGAATTTCCACATTGCTCTCACTGTCGGCGCCGTAACACAGTCGGTCACGGTGACGGGCGCTGCCCCCATCCTGCAGACTGCCAGCGGGGAAATTTCCAACCTGGTGGGATCTGCCCAAATGGCGACCCTGCCTTTGAACGGCCGCGACTTTAACCAGTTAATTGATCTGGCTCCCGGGGTTGCTCCCGACAACGGGCGAATAAGCGGCGGTGAAGGGCTCTTCAGCAACACCGCGGCTTCCGTCAACGGCGCCCTGTCGAATTCCAACACCTTCCTTGTTAACGGAATGTATAACGAAGACAACGGGTCGAGCGCCAACCTGCTGGTCACGCCTTCGGTGGATTCCATCGACGAGTTCAAGATTTTGCGCAACAATTACAGCGCTGAATTCGGCACCGGCACCGGCGCCATCATAACGATTGTGACCAAATCAGGGACCCGTGAATTCCACGGTGACGCTTACGAGTTTTTGCGGAACGATGCCCTGGACGCTGCAAACTTTTTTACGAACTCAACCAACGGCACCAAGAGCAAGCTTCGCCACAATGATTTTGGCGGCACCATTGGCGGGCCGTTCTGGATTCCGGGTCTCTACAACCAGGACCGGACCAAAGACTTCTTCTTTTTCTCGCAAGAAGTGCGGCGTGAAACCAGGGGCAACGTGGTTACTGATAATGTGCCCAGCCTCCGCCAGACGCAGGGCCTGCTCGATCCCACTTGCAGCTCGACTCCGGGGGCATGCACTCCCGCGGCTGCCGATCCTTTCGAGGTCCCCATCAGCGGCGAGGCCAATGTTAATCCTGCCTCGATTAATTCCAACTCGGCCGCGATGCTCGAACGCTATCCGCTGCCCAACGCCAATTTTGTTCAGAACGGTTTCAACTTTATCGCCAGCGAGCCGCTGGTGACCACTGTTGACAATGAGAATATCAAGTGGGACCATTACATCGGCCAGAAGGCCCGGGTGATGGCGAACTTCATGCGGATGTCCCAGGGTCTGAACAACGTCAATAACCAACTCTGGGGGGACGACAGCTTCCCCAGCGTGAGCAGCGACTGGAAATGGATTGGGAGGTTGGCAACGGCTCACCTGCTCTACACGATCAATCCTCACACCGTGAACGACTTCCGATTCGGGTATTCGCACAATCATATTAGCTTTGTCACGAGTTCGGTCTCGGACCCGACCCTCGCTTCACGCGACGGATTTACCTACACAGAAATCTGGCCGGTCACCAGCGGGTCCTTCCCCACGCTGAATTCGGTTGAGAGCTTTGGAGGGATTACGCACACGGCCCCCTTCTTCAATAAGACCGACAATTTCTTTGTCGAGGACAACGTCGCGTTGACGTTCGGCAAGCACACGGTGACGACCGGCGTGGATATCGGCCTGCTCCGCAAGCAGGAGCCGGCCAACGGCGGGGACGATGAGAACGCCGGGACCCTTACTTTCAGTAATTTCAGCGACCTGCTGCTGGGCAACCTGCAGAACTACACCGAGGAGGAAACGCTCAATACGGTCCGAGACCGCTTTGAAAACTACGCGGGTTTCGTTCAGGACGACTATAAGATCCGAAAGAACCTGACTTTCAATCTGGGATTGCGCTGGCAATATCTGAGCCCGATCTTCACCGCGCACGATAACATCGCCAATTTCTACAACAGCCAATACGATCCTTCTCGATGCTCGCCCGCCGCTTTCACTCCCGACGGCCTGATTGATCCGACGCTGTGCGACCCTCTGAACGGGATCGTTACGCCCGCAACCTCGGGCGTCAACAGGGCCCTGGTCGGGAGGCATTTTAACGACTGGGAACCACGCTTCGGCGTGGCCTGGGTGCCGGGGATCCTGAGTGACAAGCTCGTGGTCCGGGGCGGGTTTGGAATTTATCACGGCCGCGACGCCGGGTCACAGACCAGCGCCCTGGGACGGCAGCCGCCTTTCGACCACGTTGCCTCGATCAACAATATTACGTTCAACCAGATCAGGCCCTTTAACCCGAGCCTGCCCCAGCCGCCGGTGGAGCTTTCAGCGCTGGATGCCGTCTACAACAATCCCGTGAGCGACCAGTACAGCCTGGGTGTCCAGTACCAACTGGGAAGCAACACGACGATCGAGACGGATTACGTAGGCAGCCATCAGATCCACATGGGGCAGAACCGCGACCTTAATCAGCCGTTCCCTCAATTTCAACTTCCGATTCAGGTGAATAACGTCGATGCGAATACAGTGCGTCCCTACCTGGGCTTCAGCGTCATCAACATGAATGAGCGCGTTGGAACGTCGCGTTACAATTCCCTCCAGGTTTTCTTGAACCATCGGGTAGACCGCTTTGGGCTCCAGTTCCAAGTTGCCTATACCTGGTCGCGGAACCTGTCCGACACGATCAACATGGATACGGAAGGGCATTCCAATCCGATTCAAGACGCTTACAACCCAAGCGCCGAGTGGGCGGTGGCCAACCAGAACACGCCCAATTCATTTTCGGCAAATTACCTGTGGTCGTTGCCCTGGTTCAAAGACGCCAAAGGATTCCAGGGCCAGATTCTGGGCGGATGGCAGGTTGTCGGAATCACCACTTTCCGTACCGGCCTTCCCGTGAGTATCTGCGAAGATACAGACTATACCGGCGCCCGCGGCGAGGCCTGTTATCGTCCGGACCTTGTGTCCAATCCGAACCTGAGCAAGGGAACTCGAACGCTGCAGAGGTTCTTTGACCCGAATGCTTATGTGCTGCAACCTCTGGGCACCTTTGGCAATGCCGCCCGCAACCTGATTGTGGGGCCGGGGATCAACGACTCAGACTTTTCAATCTTCAAGAATTTCAATATTCCCTGGTTTGGTGGCTCCGGGGCTGACTCATTGGCGGGTGAAACTGCGAAGCTCGAGTTCCGCGCCGAAATGTTCAACGTCTTCAACCACACGCAGTTCAGTGGGCTCAATTCGACGTTCGTTCCCCAGACCGATTCCAGTGGGAACCCGCTCGCAGGGCTGCCCGCCGATCCGTCCGCCCAACTCGGCGCCATCACGGACGCGCGCGACCCAAGGGAAATTCAGCTTGGATTGAAGTTCATCTTCTGAGGATTGTTCCTGCCGATTGCCGGATGGGAGCGTTGCACCCGCAGCGCTCCCGCCGTATTATTGAAACGGGAACAATGGGCGGCCATTCGAGCGCACAAGAACCAGACAGGTTGGCAAGCAAGCGATCTTGCGCTGTTTCGGCGCGCTCTCTACGTACATTACTCTTTCTGCTTCCCCCCGTCTTTTGCTGTTTGCTTTTCCCCGCCGGGGCATTGGCCCAGGAGGGCCTGAAACTCGCCTACGAAAAAGCACAACAGCTTTTTGAGCAGGGCCCAAACACGAAAGCTGCTGCGGCATTCCAGGCCCTGCTGCTGCAAACCTATCAGGCCCGGGCGGCGATCTATCAGCAGGAGGGTTCGTGGAAGGAAGCGGAGGACGATCTCAAGGCGGCGCTGGACCTGGACCCTGGCCGCGATAAAGTCCGCTATGAGCTGGCGTACGCTGAATTCCGCCTTCAGCATTACAGCGAATCGGCATCATTGCTTGAACAACTGATACGGAAAACTCCGAATGAGCCTCGGCTCCACGCTTTGCTGGGCAAGACCTATTTGTCCCTGAAAAAGAATGAAGCCGCACGCCAGGAAATGCAGACCGCGTCGCGATTGAGTACTGGCGGCCGGGCTGCGGCTTATAACTTTGCGCCTGCTCCACCCGCTCCGCTTACGGACAGCCAGAAAAAGGTCTTAAGCGTATATGGGCAGGTCCTGGTGAGCGGGTACAGCTATCTGGCGCGAATCGCCGTCAGCGAGGGGAAATTTGGCGAGGCAGCGAAGCAGTTTGCGCAGGTCCGGAAATTGCAGCCGGATTATCCTGAAGTTGATTACCGGTTGGGCCTGGCCCTGTTTAAGGCGGAACAGTTTGCGCAGGCTGCGAAGCCGCTGGAAAAGGCGCTGGCCCGAAACCCCGCCGATCCCTCAGCTCAAAAATATCTGGGCCTCACTTACTTCGAACTTGGAAAATATGACGAGGCCATCAAGCTGCTGCAGCAGGTCAGGAATTCCTCACCAGGCGATTCTGAAGCTTTGCTGGCGCTGGGCGGCGCGCTGGCGCGGACCCATCACGACCAGGACGCCCAGAACGTCTTTGCGGAGCTGATGAAATCGCATCCGGATTCTCCGGTCGTCCATATCCTGCTGGGAAAGGCCTACGCAGCCCAGGGCCAGGTTCCACAGGCTGAACAGGAATTCCGGCGGGCATTGGAACTCAATCCTGAAGCGCCGTCAGCGCACCTCGATCTGGGATTGCTGAAAATGCAGGATGGCCGAATGGCGGAAGCCGCGGAAGAGTTCAAGTCTGAACTTCGAGCGCACCCAAGTGACGTGGAAGCGCGTTACAATCTGGCTTTCGTCCTGCTGAAGCAGCAGAAGACAGCGGAAGCCATTCCCTTGCTGCAGCAGGTGCTGCGTGAAAATCCTGGATATGCCGAGGCGCATTACAGCCTGGGTAAAACCCTGCTGGATGAAGGCAACGCCGCGGCGGCCATCGCTGAGCTCAAGAAAGCTGTCCAACTGGACCCTCATAAAGCATATTCGCACTATCAGTTGGGGCGCGCCTATATGCTTGCGGGACAGCGAGCAGAGGCCCAAAAGGAATTTGAGCTCACCCGGAACCTGAAGGACCAGCAGTTGAATTTTCAACCTTCTCAGCCCGGCAAGACTCAATGAACAACGCGCAAAGGCCGCCGACCAGGAGCGTTCCCGCTCGAACATGACGGAAAATTCATCGCGTCGCCAATTCCTTAAGAAGGTTCCGCTGCTGGCCATGGGCGCCTTGCCAATCACTCTCGTTCCGCCGGCAACTGAGCGGCCCAAAGCTTCCGTTCAGTTCACGGATATTACTGACTCGGCGGGGATCACCTTCCAGCATATTTCTGCGCCCGAAAAGAAATACATCGTGGAGTCGATGAGCGGAGGCGTCGCTCTTTTCGACTACGACAACGACGGCTGGCTTGACATCTATTTCACCAACGCGCTGACAGTTGAGACGGCCGGCAATCCCCGCAGTTCCCGGAGCGCCTTATATCACAACAACCGCGACGGCACATTTACCGACGTCACGGAAAAATCCGGGCTGGCTTATCCGGGTTGGGCCATGGGAGTTGTTGCGGCCGACTTCGACGGCGACGGCTGTCAGGACCTGTATGTCACCTGCCTGGGGCCGAACCGCCTTTACCACAATAACGGGAACGGGACATTTGCCGAGATGGCAGCAAAGGCCGGCGTGGATGATCCGCGCTGGTCAACAGGGGCGGCCTTCGGCGACTACGACCGGGACGGCCGGCTGGACCTTTTTGTCGCGAACTACGTGGACTTCAAGCTTTCTGATCTTCCACAATTCGGGAAGGGGAAATTCTGCAATTATCACGGCATCGCGGTCCAGTGTGGACCTCGCGGACTGAAAGGCGCCGGCGATTCGCTGTTTCACAACAGCGGAAACGGCAGGTTTTCAAATGTCAGCGAGAAGGCCGGAGTTTCAGACCCCCAGGGGCGCTACGGATTGGGGGCCATCTGGACCGATGTGGACGGAGATGGATGGCCAGACCTCTACGTGGCGAATGACACCGGGCCCAATTTCCTTTATCACAACAAGCAGAATGGAACTTTTGAAGAGATCGGTTTCCTGGCAGGAGTGGCGGTGGGCGACGACGGCCAGGAGCAGGGATCGATGGGAATTGCCGTGGGGGATTACCTCCACACGGGGAGGCCGGCGCTCTTTGTCACCAATTTTTCGGACGAATACAATGCTCTCTATCGTAATGACTCAAAGCTTGAGTATACGGATGTTTCCTATGCGTCAAAGACGGCAAGCATCTCGATCCCGTATCTGGGATGGGGCACTGCCTTCTTTGATTACGACAACGACGGCTGGCTGGACCTGATCGTCGTAAACGGCCACGTGTATCCACAGGTAGACCGCGCCGACCTGGGCACATCGTACCGGCAGCGTATCCTGCTTTTCCACAACAACCGGGACGGGACCTTCTCAGAGGTGGCCGCCGACCACGGCCAGGCCCTCATGGTCCCTCGCGTCAGCCGCGGCGCCGCGTTCGGTGACATCGACAATGACGGCGACATTGATATCGTGATCGAAAATCTGGACGGCAAACCTACGGTCCTGAGAAACGACGGTGGGAATCGCAACAACTGGATCAATGTCCAATTGCAGGGACACGGGCCAAATCGCGACGCTATTGGAGCAAGGGTCAAACTGGTGGCGGGCGATCTTGTGCAGTGGGGGGAAGTCCGTGCTGGCGGGAGCTATCTCTCCGCAAGCGACCTTCGCTTGCACTTTGGCCTCGAGAAACGAACGAGCGTTGACTTGATTGAAGTTCACTGGATGGACGGACATGTCGAGTCGCTCAGGAAGTTCGCGGCCAATCAGTTTGTCGTCCTTCAGGAAGGAAAGGGAGTTGCAAAGGCTACGCCAGCGCGGCGTTGACGGAGCGCCCCCTGTCAGCCTCAAGCGCGATTTTCAGGATGTCTGCGGGAGGCGCCGCCCTCGGTGTTGTGGCAGGGCCATTACTTCCTGCTCATGCCTGACGAAACCTGAAACCCGCCATTGCTTCCGGTATTATCGGGAATATGATAAAAATCTAATTCGATAAGCCGGCGGACAAAAGAGCGGAGAAAGTGTTTTATCCGCGGGAGCGGAACCAATGGCAGCCACACCCACTTACTAGAAATCCACAGGTTTGCGCCGCAGTCCTTTCGATTTGATGGGAGCCAAGGCGGCCGGTCTGCAGAAGGTAATTCGGGTTCGATTGGGAATTTGCGCGTGCTGAAAGTTGAACAAGGGCGTGATCGCCGTATGGGCGATGCTGTGGGGTTTATGGCGAAGCGCATCAGCTCAAGCCAATGAGCACGGCGGTCGTCCTTCGGGTCCCGCCGCTTTGATCCAGATTAATTTTCCACTGGCGTTTTGAAGAGGGAGAGCGCATGAAAGCATTCCGCGGAGCATCGATGGCTGCGGTCCTGATAACACTGGCGGCATCCCTTTCGGCGGCGGCGCCGCAACAAGCGCAGCAATCGAGCGCCGTGCGCGAGGCGCTGCAGAGGATTGTCACGCAGGAACAGGACCTGGTCAAGGCGTTCGGCAATTACAGTCCCCGAGTCGAAACGTATATCCAGGAAAATCGCCGGGACAAGGAAGGCAGGCTGCGCATCGTCGGCGACGATTATTTTCTGGGCCGGCTGATAGTCAAGAACGGCGTCGTGGAGCAGTCCTTCCTGCCGTCTTCCCGTTTCACATTGCGTAACATCATTCGCAAGGTGCTCCTTTACGGACCTATCCTTGATTTGCTTTCCTTCCGGCTTAAGCCAGGGACATTTGCGTACCCCATCTTGATCGACCCTCAGAAATTTGATCTGGCCCACTACGATTTCGAATTCGCGGGCCGGGAATTCCTGGGCCAGGTTCGCTGCCTGGTGTTCAACGTCAGGCCGCGCGCGCAAGCCGGGAACGGGCTGTTCGAAGGCCGAATCTGGGTGGAGGATAAAGGCTACCACATCGTTCGAATCAACGGAACGCGCGGAAGACACAGCGATTTCACCTTCCACTTTGACAGTTGGAGGGAGAACCTCCAGCCCGGCCTTTGGCTGCCGGTTTATGTTTACAGCGAAGAGACGGACCTTGCCAGTTACGGAGTCGCGCACCGGGGTTTCAGGTCGCAGACGCGTCTTTGGGGATATGTCCTCAAGGCGACCACGCCGGACCAGGAGTTGACGCAGATCCTCGTGGATTCCAAGTCGCCGGTTGAGGATGCCAGCGCCCAATCCCATGACAATTCGCCGCTCGAGAGCGAGCGCGACTGGCGGCACGAGGCCGAGCAAAATGTCCTTAACCGCCTGCAGAAGGGCGGTCTGATGGCCCCTCCAAGCCCAGTGGATAAGGTGCTGGAAACGGTGGTGAACAACCTGGTCGTCACCAACCATCTGGACAACCTGCCAGCTATCCATTGCCGCGTCCTCATGACCTATCCCCTGGAGTCCTTCACTGTGGGGGATACTATTGTGCTCAGCCGCGGCCTCATCGATGTGCTGCCGGATGAACCCAGCCTGGCCATGGTCTTGGCGCACGAACTGGCCCACATCAAGCTGGGCGATCAGATAAACACCAATTATTCGTTTTACGATCGCATGGTGATTCCGGACGAACAGCTCCTCAAGACATTTGACTTTGCCCGGCCAGCACAGCAGGAACAGGCTGCCGATCAAGAGGCGATGATCCTCCTTCAAAACTCCCCCTACAAGGACCAGCTCAGCAAAGCTGGCTTGTTTCTGAAAGCCCTGGCGGAGATCGCTCCGGACACTCCCAACCTTTTCGGCGCGCATTTGGGCGACCGCCTGATCGACAAGCACCAGCAGCTCCGCATGGCCCAACTAATGCAAGGCGCGCCCAACCTGGCGCCCAACTCCATTGACCAGATCGCAGCATTGCCGCTGGGCGCCCGCATCAAGGTGGACTCCTGGGATGACGAGATCCGCCTGGTGAAATCAGCTCCGGTCGCGCTGGTCACGGCCAAGGACAAAATGCCGTTTGAGGTGACTCCGCTGATTCCTTACTTGACGCCTTATAGTGACAAAGCGAGCCAGTAGGCGCAGCGGTGAAGCCGGTTACGGGCGCACGACGCTCCTGAAGCACCCCATCTCAATTAACTACGTACGTAAGTACGTACGTACGTACGTTTGACAAAGTCCGATGGCGAACATGTTTTCCTAAATTGCTTGACGGTTCTCGCTCATGGCAGGTATGATGAGATTATATTAGAAGTCATTAATGTTTTGTTTTGGGGCTATAGGTTTTTAATTCAGCTGCGCCATTCTTTGCTGTTGTGGAACTGAGACCTAAGAGTTCTAAGGCACCAGGGAGGGGTACTTTCTCCGATGGGAGGTACCTCGTGAAATTGGGTGTGGTAAGTCCACGGGTCCTTATTCGCAAGGCCCTCTGTTCGTTGTTGGCGGGAAGTGGGACGTGTACTGAGGTGATAGAATCCGGCACCGTGCTGGACCTTCCCTTTACGGGTGACAAGACCCAATCCCCCATCCTGATAATTCACACAACTGATGTTGGTTCGGGCATCGCCTCCGCGCGCGAATTGCGAAGCTTGCTTCCAGAAGCGCGAGCGTTGATGCTGGCGGATGATCCTGATGAAGATTTCGCGATGCAAACCTTGGAGGCAGGCGCCTGGGGGTGCCTTTCCACTGCGGATTCACCACAGGTTTTGATCAAGGCTGTAGAAAAGGTTGCCGAAGGCGAGCGTTGGTTTGGGCATCGGGTGACAAACGCCGTTATCGAGAAGCTCATTGCAGGGCGAGAAGCGAACAGAACGTTTGGAGAAAACCTGACGCCACGGGAATGGGAAGTCTTGGCCCTCATTGCGCAAGGGTATTCTGACAAAGAGGTGGCAAGGAGCCTCTTTATCGGTACGGAGACCGCGCGCTCCCACGTGAAATCAATTTACAAGAAACTTAAGGTCAGCACGCGCCGCGCGGCGGCAGTCTGTTACTTCAAGCGTGTTGGGCCCGAGCATTCGCCTTCAGGAACGGTCCCCGGGGCCATTAGTTTACCCGGCGTCTCATAACTTTTTGCGCGTATCCTGAGGCGGGCCGCATTTTTCTCTGCCTTCCTAACGACATTCCTTCACGGACCTTCTCACCGAAAAGCCTGCCAGAATGACGGCGGGATTCGAATTCTGGACCCAATGGCACCCCTCTTCGCCACTGTCAACGCTTCCTTGTCAGCCTGCTGAACATGGGGTTGTCCGGCGCTTTTGGGCGGCATCGATCCCCGATTGCCCTCACAACAGCAAAGTAAGCGGCCTGTATAGAGACGCTTGGCAGACACGCGCCACTGCCCGCTTGGTCCACTTCAGATTTTCCGTTATTGCTTTAACTTTCGGACTGTTTTACTTCAGAACAGATGGTTAGCGAGGCGGCGGAGACCCCGTTCGAGTTCAGTGAATAGCCTGAAATCAGGGTAACCCTTTTTGACATGGCTCTCACCCAAATCTCACCCACCGAAGGGATTGCTTCCGGTATTGGGGCGGGTGGTACAGTCATCTCTGCGGTTCCCAACAGAGGGCATGCGAATACATTCTTCGAAAAATGCGGCAAGTGTGCCGATGGCTCAGGAGAGAAGGCAGCGCGCGCGTTTCAAAATCGATTGCCCGGTGGCAGTCCTTACTCCGGGCCGGGGGAAAAAACGGTTGATTGGCCACGGGTCGCTCTACGATATCAGCGAAAAAGGCGCGCGTTTTTTCCTGAACGGCCCGATTGAGGCAGGCCATCGTGTTTCACTCGAAGTTGACTTCCGGCATCCCGATGGCGGCGTTACGACCATACGGTTCCGCAGCCTCGTTCTGCGGGTCCTGCCGGGAGAGTCGTGCGAAATCGCGGTTTCTTTCCTGAAAGGTGAATCCTATGTTCGCGGCAAAGGCTCTCGATGGAAATCTGAGGACTCGCCGTTGAACCTTGTCACCAAGGGCAATCGCTGGATCAACTGACGAAGCAGCAACGGGGTGGGGCATTAGACGACTGGCACGAGGCAAGTAACTGAGACTCAGGGTGGAAAAGTCTCTGTAACTTACAGAGCGGAGCTATGGAGAAAATCCGAACCTCATCCAATAGTAACACTCAAGCGTCCTGGTTTGCTGTTTATACGCGGCACCGGCATGAAAAGGCTGTTGCCCAGTTGATAACGGGCAGAGGAGTGGAGGCTTTCCTCCCTCTCTATAAGGCTGTCCATCGCTGGAAAGATCGGATGAAGGACCTGTCTCTGCCTCTATTTCCAAATTATGTGTTTGTCCTGGCGAACCTCGACCACCGGGCTGCCGTGCTCTCGACCCCGGGCGTCTATGACTTTGTCCGGCTGAGCGGCGTCCCGGCGGCCATACCGGCTGCGGAGATCGATGCGGTGCGGTGCGCGGTTGAGCGTGGCCTGAACGTCGAGCCCCATCCCTTGCTGAAATCCGGAGACCGGGTCCGAGTGAAATCTGGTCCGCTTGAAGGGTTGGAGGGAATTCTGGTTCGCAAGAAGAGCTTTTACCGATTGGTCCTCGCTGTAGAACTGCTGATGAAATCAATTTCTGTGGAAGTCGAGGCGTGCGACGTCGAGCGAGTTGTCACCAGGTCGGCTGCAGCGGTCCGGCCGATGGATGATCCACTCCTCAACGCGGCCATCTGAAGGGACGGACGCGCCGTTAGCCGAAGCAGCATTGCTTTCGGGCTGCCACTTGCAGACACGGTCCGGCGCCGCACGGTGCTGACGGTCTGAAGAGCGGCCGCAGTTTTTGAAATCGAGGTCTCTGGATTTCCCTTTCACAGCCACTGCGCTTCACACAACTTCGTCACATGGCCAGTAACGCTTCGCACATTCGTCCGAAATCGGCGGCATTCGTCGTAATGGTTGGGCTGGTCAGCTTGCTTCTGGCTGCGGAAAGCGTCCGCATCGCCTGGGCGGCACAGCTTGGCAAGTCGTCAAAGGTTGCAGACTTGAAGAAGGCAGTCTCTCTGGATCCCGCCAATCCCAACCTTCACTTTCGACTGGGAATGGCAGAAGCTTTTGACCTGGAAAATCCCGACACCGCGGCCGGGGTTGAGCAATTGGACCTCGCCACCCGGTTGAGTCCGCACGAAACGCGTTACTGGAGCGCTCTGGCTTCCGCCTGCCAATTCCAGGGGAACAGCATCTGTGCCGGCGAGGCGATCTCCAGGACGCTTTCGCTGAGGCCGATGGCTCCCCGGATTCACTGGGAAGCAGCCAATTACTACCTGTGGGCAAACCGGCAGGACGAGGCCTTTAGCCAGTTTCGACGCCTGCTGGATCTGGATCCCGCTTATGCCGGTGCATCCTTTCGAGCTTCCCTGGGATCGACGAGCGACCCACAGCTTGTGTACGACTCCCTGGTCACGCCTGCCGCCAGTCCAAAATTGCAGCTTGCTTACATCAGTTTCACCTCATCACACAACTACGGAGACTTTGCATTTCAAATCTGGAAAGAACTGGTGGCAAGCAAAGCAGACATCTCCTTCTCTGATGCTGATCCTTACCTTGAAGGGTTGATCAACGACCACAAATATGACCAGGCGGTGAGCGTGTGGAATGACCTGCAAGCGCGGGGCCTGGCGCCGCAATCAGACGGCGGTTCCAATCTGGTTTTCAATGGAGGCTTCGAACACATTCCTATAAATGCCGGATTCGACTGGCGGTATCAGAAAGATCCCTATACGACGGTCCAGTTAGCGACTCATCTGCCTTCCGCAGGGAAACGTTGCCTTCGGATTGACTTCAGCGATGTTGGAAATCATCAGGATGAGCCGGTCTATCAGATTATTCCCGTCAGGGCAGATCAGAACTACGTGCTCACTGCGCAGGTCCATTCAGTCAACATAGTTTCTGCCAGCGGGCCCGTTCTGCGCGTGACCGATCCGGTCTGCTGGCAGTGCCTGACCGCCTCAACGGACGCGATAATGGGCACGACGCCCTGGCGCCAGATCAACTTGCGATTTCGGACGGGCCCCCGGACGGACGCTGTGCGCGTATCGATCTGGCGTGCCCGCAGCCTGGGCTACCCGACGGAAATTCTGGGAACGCTTTGGCTGGATCAAGTGTCGCTAAAAGCTGAAACTCCAGTTGCTGCCCAGGTGGACAAGAAGAAGATGGGGCCCTCCTGATGGCAACAATCGCCACCGTTCTTGGCCGCCCGCGCCCTTCCGAGAAGGCATTCCCCCGATCGGAGAGCCGGCGTGTACCTCGACCTACTGCCATCGCGCGCTACTTGTTCGTGTTTACGCTGATGGCTGCCCCGACGGCGTTCGGTTCAGTCCAGACCTGGGCATGGGCAAGCCTGGCTGTGATTGCCGCAATCCTTTTGGTCCTGTGGGCGTTGGGCTGTGCTCATAGCCGGGTTGTGACGATACGGTGGTCGCCTCTCTACGTTCCCGCCGTGTTGTACTTACTGCTGGGGGTCGGGCAGATCGCCAGCCATCTCACGCTGAATCCGTTCGCGACCCGGGAGGCATTGATCAAGCTGGCAACCAGTTTTGTTTTTCTCTTCCTGGCCGTTCAACTCTCGGCCGATGCTTCCGCCAAGCTTTGGAATCGCTTTGGTCTGGCCGTACTCATTTATTCATTCTCAATCGCATCGTTCGCAATCATCCAATACTTCACAAGCTACGGTTTAATTTACTGGAAGATCGCGGCGCGAGACGGAGATATCTTTGGCCCATACGTTAATCACAACAATTATGCGGGCCTGATGGAAATGCTGATTCCGATCTGTATGTGCTACGCGCTATATCGATGCCTGAAGAATACCGATCAGATGCTGCTGATCTTCGGCGTGTGCGGGGCGATCGCTTCCTTACTCCTTTCCGGCTCGAGAGGCGGGATGATTTCGGTTGCCGCTGAGATCGTCATTCTGGGCATGGTCATCTGGCGGTGGAATAAAAATCGAGGGAACCTCCGGAAATGGAGGGTTATTGGACTGGTGGGCGCGGCTGGTCTCGCAGTGGTGCTCTTCGCAGTAACGCCAAACAGCGGTTGGCAACGTTTGGCCTCAATTGCGGGAGTGGTCCAGAAGCCGGACGTGACACTCGAGAACCGATTGACCGTCAGCCGGGACGCCCTTGCGGAGCTGCGTGACTACCGCTGGCTGGGGACCGGTCTGGGAACTTTCGATACCGTCTTCCCGCAATATCAGACCTTCCCGACCGATTTAGCCTGGACCCATGCCCACAATGATTATGTGGAAGCGCTGACTGAAACCGGAATCGTGGGCGGCTTCATCATCCTGTCGGGATTGCTGCTGTTTGTCTGGCTGGTATTCCGCAATCTGCGCAGGCGCACCGATGATGTCCAATGGTGGATTCAATTGGGGGCGGCCCTAGGCTGTTGCGGGCTGCTGATCCATAGTTTCGCAGACTTCAACCTGCACATTCCGGCAAATATGGCCTGGTTCGCCGTGTGCGCGGGAATATCCATAGCGCCGGTTGCTTCCTCGCGGCCCAAAGAAGGACCTCGATCGGGCCAGTAAGTCCAGGCGCCAGGCACGATTGCGAAATCCATTGAGTCTTCCGAAATCTCTTCCAACATGGCTACACTGTGTTTGCAAGAAGCGCGGACCGGGCATTGACCTTGCCGGTCTATCCGTCCTGCGGCCTGCCTGAGCTACGGTCTTGGACTCCACGGGCCCGTTTTCGCTTTCCGATTCGAAGCAATTCACTTCCATTCGAGTTGACACAGTCCCGGACAAGTGTTTCGAAGCTGCAAGGCCAGCTTCTTGAAAGGAGGCGCAATTTGAAAGGAGTCATTCTTGCCGGAGGCACGGGATCGCGACTTTTTCCCCTGACGAAAATCACCAACAAGCATTTGCTCCCTGTTTACACCGAGCCGATGATCTTCTACCCAATCCGGGCGCTGATCAATGCCGGTATCACCGAGATTCTGATCGTGACCGGCGGGCGCAACTCGGGCGACTTTCTCCGCCTCCTTAGCAACGGCAAAGAGTTTGGCCTCCGCCACCTCAACTACACCTACCAGGAGGGCGAAGGAGGCATCGCCGATGCCTTAAAACTGGCGGAGTACTTTGCAGGCGGGGAGAAGATGTGCGTCATCCTGGGCGACAATATCATCGAGGGTAGCATCACACTGGCTGCCGAACGCTTTGAACGCCAGCAGACGGGCGCGCACATCATCCTCAAGGAAGTTCCCTTTCCCCAGCGGTTCGGCGTCCCTGTTTTTGAGGGCGACAGGATCGTCCGAATTCAGGAGAAGCCGGAAAAGCCCGCGAGCCCTTTTGCCGTCACTGGAATTTATTTCTACGACTCGACCGTCTTTGACAAGATCAAACGCCTGAATCCGTCCATGCGCGGCGAACTCGAAATCACCGACGTCAACAATTCCTATCTGGACGACGGCACTCTGACCTACAGCGTTTTGGACGGCTGGTGGACGGACGCAGGCACCTTTGAATCCTTGAGAAGCGCCACGAACCTCGTTGCGGAGACAGGCGCGAACAGACTCAACCTGGATGCTCAGGGGCAGATAGCCGAGGTGGCGGAAACACCGAATGAAGTGGGTCAAAGATGAAACTGGCGATCACCGGCGGAGCGGGTTTTATCGGTTCAAACTTCGTACGCTACATGTTGGAGAAATATCCGGCCTATTCCATCCTCAACCTGGACAACCTGACCTACTCCGGGAACCTCGAAAACCTGGCTGACGCGCTCGGGAATCCGCGCCATCAATTTTTGAAACTGGACATTTGCCATGGCGACGAAACGCTGCAAGCGCTTTCTCAGGGGGTGGATGCTGTCGTCCATTTCGCGGCGGAATCGCACGTCGATCGGAGCATTCTGGATGGATCAGTGTTCGTCCGGACCAACGTGCTGGGAACTCAAAGCCTGCTGGATGCCGCGCGTCAATCGGGCGTCCGGCGTTTCGTACACGTCAGTACGGATGAAGTCTACGGGAACGCGCCTGAAACACAGAAATTTCGGGAGGAGCATCCCCTGGCTCCCAACAGCCCCTACGCAGCCAGCAAAGCCGCGTCCGATCTGCTGGCCCGCGCATACTTTCAGACCTACCGGTTCCCGGTGATTGTTACCCGCTGCTCCAACAATTTTGGGCCTTACCAGTTTCCGGAAAAGTTCATTCCTCTCCTTATCAGCCGCGCGCTGGAGAACCAGAGCATTCCCATTTACGGCGACGGCCTCCAGGTGCGCGACTGGATTTTTGTGGAGGACCACTGCCGGGCTTTGGATGCTGTTCTCCACGAAGGACGCGAGGGTGAAATTTACAACATCGGCGGCGGCAATGAATGGCCCAACCTTGAAATTGCCAAAAGGATTCTGGACATTCTCCAAAAACCCCATTCCCTGCTGACGTCTGTTCAGGACCGGCCGGGTCATGACCGGCGCTATGCGGTGGATTCTTCCAAGATCAAATCTGAACTCGGCTGGAAGCCTGAAATGAATTTTACAGCGGGTTTGGCCGCGACGATCGACTGGTATGTGGCAAACGCCGCGTGGAGAGAGCGGATCCAGAATCAAGCCTACCGTTCCTATTGTCAGGAGCAGTACGAACGGCGTGACGAGACTTTGAAAAGAATACAGAACCCCGGAGGGCGCTCTACATGCGCATCCTTGTGACTGGGGCAGGTGGGATGCTGGCACACGCCCTGGTCCCTGTTCTTGAGCAAGATCACGAGGTGTGCGGGCTCACCAGAAAAGACTGCGACCTCTGTGATGAGAACAGGGTCCGCAAAATGTTTCTGCGCCAACAACCTGACATGGTGGTCCATCTCGCCGCTTTCACCAATGTTGATGGTTGCGAACTCGATCCAGAAAGAGCAAAGGCCTGGAACGGGCTTGCGACGCTCAATGTTGCCAAGGCGGCCGCGAAGATCGAGGCCGCGCTTTTATACACAAGCACCGACTATGTTTTCGACGGCCAGGCAATCCGGCCGTATTCCGAAGATGCCCAAGCCAATCCCCTCAGCGTCTATGGAAAAACAAAGCTGATGGGAGAAAAGTACGTGCAGGAGATGGTTGAGCGTTCCTTCATTGTCCGGACGTCGTGGCTCTACGGCAGCGGCGGGAGGAATTTTGTCTCGACGGTCCTGGGACTGGCGCGCGAGACATCTGAGCTCCGCGTTGTCAATGACCAGCGAGGATCGCCGACCTATACCAGACATCTGGCAGAAAAGCTGGCGGCACTCGTAATGACCCGCGAGTATGGCATCTATAACATGACGGCAAGTGGAGATTGCACGTGGTTCGAGTTCGCCCGGAAGATCCTGGATTCGTATGGCCTTCAAGAAACTCACGTGGTCCCCATCTCTACATCGGAATGCAACCGCCCCGCCCTCAGGCCTGCCTATTCTGTCCTTGCGAACCAGCGGCTCAGTTCAATGGGCATGGGACCCTTGCCGCATTGGGAGGAAGGACTGGAGAACTACCTCGCGGAAATTCGTGATGGAGGGAACCACGCTGACAAACTTATCAGGAATCGACCAGCCGAAGCCAGAGTCGTCTGAGAGGCGGCTGATCGGCGAGCGCGCGGGGCTGCGTCTTGTACTGCCACACCACGAGCACGCCGGGATTGGCGACGTGATCGGCAGTCTGCGATCTTCCCGGCTGATCGCTGGCGTTGAACTCGAACCGATGGTCCAGTGGCCGGACGACCGCGGTTGCTTCACCGAACTCTTTCGCTTTGGCGCGCCCGGTGTCGCGCAGGAGTTCAACCCTCAGAGCGTCCGTGAGATTCAGGTTTCATTCACCGTTTCTTATCCCGGCGTGATCAAGGCGATCCATTACCACTTTGCCCAAACCGACCTGTGGGCCCCGCTGGCGGGCATGTTCCAGGTTTTTCTATGCGATCTTCGAGACGATTCACCCAGTTGGGGTTGCATCAACACTTTGTTCATCGGCACGCAGCGTCCCTGGAAGGTTCGGATCCCGCCGGGCGTTGCCCATGGCTATAAGGTCATCGGCGAGGGTCCTGCCCAACTTCTCTATGCAACCGACCATTTCTACGACCCGGCCGACGAAGGCCGGATAGCTTTCGATGACCCGGAGATCAATTACGATTGGATTCGAAGACCACGCTAGTTTGTCCGGGAACGCTCTTGAGGACCGCGACCGCGGCCACAGCGGCCGAGACACCGCGACCTTTGGCTTGAAGTGGAATCAGGGAGGTGAATGGCTCGGTTGAGACACCGCCTTGCTATGGACGGTGGCTGAAGCAACGATTTCAAACGGAACGGCATGAATTTTAACATCACTCAGAGATCAGACGCAGGATTGCGGCACTCAAGCCAGGAAGCCGGAACGCCATTGGCGCCGGACAACCAGAAAACATCCTGGAGTTTTCCCACAGATCCGGCCATTAGTCTGGTACTCTCGCGCTATTGGGGCGCGATCCGTCGTCACGCCCTGAAGATCGCCATCTTTGTGGCGGCAACACTGCTCTTCACCGGCGCCATCCTGTTGCGCCTGCCCAAGAAGTACGAATCGACATGCGTCATCCGGTTGGACCCTTCCGTCCCGGTAAGCGTGGTCAGCAACCAGCCCGGCGGGGGCCAGGACAGCGACGTGCTGTTTGCTACAGCTACGAAGGAAATTACTACGCCCGCCGTGGTAACGCCGATTGTCGAGAAACTCGGACTATGGGCACCTCCTGGGGACAATTCTTCAACAGATGTTCCTCCTTCGTTCGTGGCGGGAATTACCAGAAACATTAAGACCAGCCAGGAACCTGGAACGTATCTTCTAAACGTGTCGTACCGCTCATCTTCCCCGGACCAGGCGGCGGCAGTGGCCAATGCCCTGGCCGAGCAGTTCATCGAGCACGAGTATGACACGCGCAACAGCGCTCTTGTAAGTCTGACCCAGTACATGCGAGAGCAGATCAAAGAACTTGGCCAGCGTATGAAGGAAAGCCAGGTCGCTCTCGATGCGTTTGAGCGCGAAAACAATATTATCAACCCGGACAGCACTTCCAGCCTGATGAACCAGCAGCTTTCATCTCTGCAACAAGATCTCGGCCAGGAGCAGGCGAAGCAGCGCACGCTCGAAGCCAACCTCGCGCTTGCAAAAGAGGGAACCCTCGACGCTCTTCTCGTCTCCGACCGGGGTGATTCGCTGGCTGCTCTTATCCAGGCGCAGCAGCAGTCACAGCTGCAGCTTGACGTCCTGTCTTCAAAGTATGGGCCGGGAAACTACCTTTTCCAACAAAAACAGCGTGAACTGGCCCACATCAATAGCTCGGTTGAGAAAGCACAACAGCACATCCTGGCGCAAATCAGCGCCCAGGCCCGCGCCCAGGCGGTTCAGGTAAGGTTGACGGAGCGCCAGTTGGCCGATGCCAAAGGCCAGCTCGAAGAATTCAACCGCAAGAACGTACAATTCCAGATTCTCAAGCACCAGGCCGATACTGACCAGCTGATTTACTCTGACCTGCTTCAGCGGGTGGATGCCGCTGACGTCAGCGCCGGCTATCATTCGACTGCGCTGCGAATTATCGATGCGGCCACGCCCAACCCTTCTCCCGTTTACCCGCGCACCAAGGAGACGCTCATACTGGCCCTGCTCCTGTCCGGGATGCTGGGCGTGGTGGGCGCAGTTACGGCCGACGGATTGGACCAGACGTTGCGCGATCCCAGGGCGGTCCCCTCCGAACTGGGCACGGGGCTTTTGGGTTCCCTGCCAGAGGTGCGAAACGGCACCGAGATCAAATCGCTGCTGATGCCCGCGAGTGTCACAGAGAGCCAGGACGCGAATGCGGATGGCACGCCCTTCGCAGAATCGCTCCTGGGAATCCGGTCCACTCTTCTTCTCGGGGCCTCCGGCAGCCCCATGCGTGCCCTGGCCGTCATCAGTTCCAGACCTGAAGAAGGGAAGACAACCGTGGCGATGACTCTCGCCATGTCTATGGCCGCGCTTGGCAGGCGCACTGTGCTTGTGGACGGCGATCTCCGCCGGCCCCAGGTGCACAGGGTCCTCGACATCTCCAACCGCCTGGGCCTGAGTTCCATTTTGCAGGACCATGCGACGCTTGAGGAGGCCGTGGTTCCCGGAGGGATTGATCGATTGAGCATCCTGCCCGCGGGCCCTCTTTCCATCAATGCGCGGGAACATATTGCAGCCCGGATCGGGGAAGTGATTGAGGAGCTCAAAACGCGGTTCGAGATCGTCGTGATCGATACGCCTCCCATGCTGGGCTTTGCCGATGGGTTGAACGTGGCCAGTGTGGCGGACGCCTCCCTTTTGGTAGTGCGGGCAGGACGGACCTCCCGCGATTGCGTGCAGATGGTAATCGACCAGCTACGCCAGGTCCGCGCACAGCTCGCCGGCATCGTCCTCAACGGCGTCACGCCGGAGATGAGCCACCACTATTACTACTACCACGACGGGTATCACTCTTACCGCGCCCATAGGAATGGAAACGATGGAGACGATGATGCATAAGTGGAACCCTGATCGAAAAGTATGGATGGTCACGGCAGAGTGTCTCGAATCAATTCTTCCCTGGCTGCGCACGGTCTGCCCCGGAGGAATTGCTGCCGCCACGGCCGCGACGCTTGGCGTCTTCCTGGCGCTGGGGACTCCCGTGCGGGCTCAATCACCCTCCTCCCTCGTGTCCGGGCCATCATCATCCACCCTGCAGCCACCGTCGCAGCAGCAGGAAATGCCAACACCGGCGCCTATTCCGTCTCCCATGAGCGCTCCTCCTGAGTATCGGATTGGGACCGGCGACGTCCTGGGGATCGTTATTTATGACATGCCTGAGCTCAATCGAACCGCTGTCGTGGGATCACAGGGGGCGCTCGTGCTTTCTTATTTCCCGCAGCCACTCGAAATCAACGGAAAAACGACGCTGCAAGTCGGGCAGGACGTTGCTTCGGAACTGAAGCAACTCCAAATACTGCTGGATCCTCAGGTAAGCGTGACAGTCATCAGAGTGGAAAGCAAGCCAGTCGTCGTGGGTGGGAGCGTCAGGAATCCGCAGGTGCTACAGGAAATGCGACCTCTGACCCTGCAGGAAGTGCTGATGCTTGCGGGCGGTCCCGAGCAGGGGGCCGGGAACAGCGTGCTCGTGACTCGAGACGACGGAACTGGAAACGCCGTCGCATATGATCTTTCGCTCAAGAAAGTGCTTTCCGGGACCGATCCAAAATTCAACATCCCGGTCAGCCCTGGGGACACCGTACAGGTCCTGCCCGATCAGAAAGTCTTCGTCGCCGGGGACGTCAAGAATCCCGGATCGTTCATGCTGGGCCGTGGCGAGAAGCTTACCATATCCAAGCTGATGGCGTTGACAGGCGGGTGGAAACCCACCGCCAAACCCGGCAGTGCCGTGATCGTGCGCGACGATGCGGACGGGAAACGGCAAACGGTGCCGCTGGACCTGCCGAAGATCATGGAGCGCAAGGCGCCGGATGTGACCCTCGAAGCGAATGACCTGGTCTACGTGCCGGGGAGCGCGGGGAAGAAGTTAGGGCTAACAGTGCTCAACGGTGTGGGGGCCGGAGCCATGGTGGCCACCGGTTACCTCATCATAAGACATTAGGAATGGACGGACCCTGCAACGGAAAATTTTACACGCTGTGACAGAAGTGAACAGCTTTTTCAAAAGCGGCAGAATTTCGTCCAATATTTTTTAACAAATGCAATAAAATGAACAACTTAATAATTTTAAAATTTTATTCCCGAAAATCCCATGCGTCTCATCTGGGTTGTATTTCGTGATTTAACTAGCCTACTATGTGTGGCCTACGTAGACTTCCGGCCGCAGCGGCCGCGATGTTCGCCTGATTGGCCTTCTGTCCCGGCCAGCCTGGCCGCTCAAAGGCCGCCCGGCGCTCCCCAATGGCCACAAGCGTTTCGTCCAAATTCATGTCGAAATCTGACACAAGACCCGTGGTTTCTGGACGCGTATTACAAGCGGTTCAATTTGCCGTTGCCGTCGCTGGCGCTGTCTGGGCCCTTTCAACCGTTCTCTCGATTGCATGAATTCAACTGAAACAACATCCGCCATCCACGTTGATGTCAGCGGACGAACGCTGGCCCGCAACACGGCGCTGAACCTTACGGGCCGCGTAGCGCCTCTCGTGGTGGCGATTGCCACCGTCCCATACGTGATCCATCACCTGGGCCCTGACCGTTACGGCTTGCTCTCGCTGGCCTGGATCGTGGTGGGTTATTTCGCGCTTTTCAACCTGGGCATGGGCCCGGCCACCACCAAGTTTGTGGCGGAACTTCTGGGCAAGGGGGAAGCCGGGAAGCTGCCGCAGCTTGTGTGGACGGCGCTGGCCTGCCAGACGTGCATGGGCCTCGCGGGCGGCATTGTGCTGGCCGCCGCTTCGCCCTTCCTGGTGGAGCGCGTGCTCAAGATTCCCCCCGGCCTCCACGCCGAGGCGCACCTTGTCCTGCTGATCATGGCCGCCCTTCTGCCCTTTGACTTTGCCAGCGGCTCGATGCAGGGCGTGCTGGGGGCCTCGCAGCGCTTTGACCTGCTCACCGCCGTCAGCCTTCCCGCCAGCACGCTCAGTTATCTATTGCCCGTCGTTGTCCTGGCGCTGGGGTACGGGCTGCCGGCCATCGTCCTCGTCCTGGCGCTGGCGCGCCTTGCCTCCCTCGCGGTGGTCACGGTAATTTGCCTGCGTCTCTATCCGGCGCTGCGCCGCGTCCGCTTCGATTTCCGGCTCGTCCGGTCGCTGCTGGGTTTCGGCGGCTGGGTCACGGTCACCAGCGCCGTCGGGCCCATCCTCACTTACTTTGACCGTTTTCTCATCGGCGCCGTCGTTTCCGTTGCCGCCGTCGGCTATTACGCGCCTCCTTTCATGATCGCGACAAAGATGTGGATCCTTCCCACCAGCCTCGTGGCCACGCTTTTTCCCGCCTTCAGCACGTCCGCCGGGCGCGGAGACGGTGAGTGGATCAGGCGCACGCTCGTCCGCTCGCTCAAATTCCTGATCCTGATCGTCGGCCCGACTGCGCTGCTGATGGTCTTCTTCGCCCGGCCGTTCCTCACCCTATGGCTGGGCACACAATATGCGGACGAAGGCGCACTGGTGCTCCAGATCATGGCCCTGGCTGTTTTTGTCAACTCGCTGGCCTGGGTCCTCTTCAGCCTTCTGCAGGGCCTTGGCCGGCCCGACATTCCGGCCAAGCTCCACCTGGCGGAACTTCCTTTCTATCTCCTCCTGGTCTGGTTCCTGGCCACGCGCTTCGGCCTGCCGGGCGCGGCGTTTGCCTGGGCGTTGCGCGTCACCTTCGAGCTGGCTTACTACCTTGTTTGGGCCTGCTGGCTCACGCGGACGCCGGCGCGGCTGCTGGCGGGCAGAGACGTAAGGCGAAGCCTTGCAACCCTGCTGGCGCTGGCCCTGGGGCTCGTGCTTCTGTGGACTTCAACTCACGTTTTGATTGCCGAAGCGGCCTTCGCCGCGCTTCTCGGCGGCGGTTTCCTGCTGGCCGCCTGGCGCTACGTTCTTAATCTCGAAGAAAAATGGCAGATCAGGCTCCTGCTCAAACTGGCGCGCTGAATCCGCAACTTCCCACGTAGCACCGAGCTTTAGCCTGGCACCTGCCCGCCTGAAGCCGGGCGCTGCATGTGACACCGGGCGTAAAGGATGGCGTGAAATGAAGAAAGCACTGATAACGGGGATTTCGGGCCAGGACGGAAGTTACCTTGCTGAGCACCTGCTGGACCTCGGCTATGAAGTTTGGGGCATGGTGCGGCGGGAGCCGGCCACGTCGAGATGGCTGGAGCCTTTTGCCCATCGAATTGAAGTGGTCTACGGCGACTTGCGAGACGCCGAATCGCTCGCCGTGGCATTCCAAAAGGTCTGGCCTGACGAACTCTACAATCTGGCAGCCCAGGTTTTTGTCCCCACAAGCTGGGAGCACCCCGCCGAGACCTTCGGCATCAACGCGGGAGGGCTTGTCCGGCTGCTGCAGATAGTCGAGCGCCAGAAGCCCGACACGCGGGTTTACCAGGCTTCCACCTCGGAAATGTTCGGAAATGCCGATGGCGCGCGCAGCGAGACCACGCCCTTCAAGCCCATGTCGCCTTACGGAGTTTCGAAGATGGCAGCGCACCGCCTGGCGGAAGTCTACCGGAACCGCGGGCTGTTCGTGGCCGGGGGCATCCTGTTCAACCACGAGTCGCCGCGCCGCGGCCCTGAAATGGTGACGCGAAAAATCACTCGCGCGGCAGCCCGCTGGGCGCTGGGTGACAGGGCAAAGCTCACGCTGGGAAACCTGCAGGCGCGGCGCGACTGGGGATTTGCGGGCGATTATGTGAAAGCGATGCACGCCATGCTGCAAAAGGACTCACCGAGGGATTACGTTATCGGCACGGGCGTGTCACACAGCGTAGAAGATTTTGCGCGGCAGACCTTAAAGGAGCTGGCGGCAATTTGCGGGCCCGCCGATGTTCCTGTCTTCGAGGATTGGGTGGAAGTGGACCCACGTTTTCTGCGGACGGGGGAAATCCACGATCTGCGTGCTGACCCACGTCTCGCCCAAAAGGAGCTCGGCTGGAAGCCGGAGACAGAATTTCCGGAACTGGTCCGCATGATGGTCAAAGCTGATCTGGCTTCGGCCCAGCAAGCGCGGGGCGTTTCCAGCGCGAGCGGCCACGCCTTTGAGGAAACCGTTCAGGCCGTCATTCAGGAGTGCCTGGCAGTGAGCGGCCACCCGCAGCAGGACTGATGCAGCGCGCTCAAGCCCGGGGGCCTGTTCGAGCTCACTCTGCTTCTACAAAAGTGAGGGCGCGGGTCATCGGGAGGGCGGGCTGAGACTCGGGTGATCGGGGGATTCCCTTTTGGTAATCGGGACCGCGCTCCGAGTTCTTCGTTAACAGGTGTGAATGCAAGAACGACCAAGAATTCTATTCATAACTAAAGAGTGGCCCCTTCCGCCAGAAAACGGAGCACGGCAACGCACGCTGAATATCAGCAGGCTGCTAAGTCGCATCGGGGAAGTCTCGTTTGTAATCATCCAGAGGCACTCTGTTAACAGAGAGACTGTCCACTTGAACATGCGAGAGTTTGAAGTCCGGATGGCGCTCAATGCCCACCCTCCGGAGACAACTGGCCTGTTTGGCCGACTTCGGTGGCGGATTCGGCATGAATTCGACCCCAGGTTTATTGCAACTGATGCCTATGCAATTAGCGGGGCCGACAGAGCTGAGTTGTTGAACGAAATCCAGAAATATGACCTCGTATGGATTCAAGACGTTAAGACAGCCGATTCCTGCCGGATCGGCAAATGGCCCCGCTCGGTGCTGGACACAGTTGACGTTCCGAGTAACTGGTACTGCTCAATTGCGAAAACAGGAGACAATCTGCTGAGGCGATTGCTTTATTACCGGATGTCATGGATTTGGAAGAGGCGTCAACGGGTGTTCGCTGAACGATTCGATATTCTGACGGTGTGCAGCGACAACGAGCGAGGCCATCTGGGCAGGCACCCCCGAGTTCATATTATTCCGAACGGCTTCAACGCTCAGGCGACCCGTCGCTGGCCTCCTTCGGAGACTCCGCGCATCGGCTTTATTGGAACATGCAGGTATGAACCCAACCGGGAAGGGGTCGAGTGGTTGGCAAGTAGAGTATGGCCCCTCATAAAGCGCGAATTGCCAAATGCGCAACTTCGTCTCGTCGGCGCAGGTACCGAGGATTATTGGGCCGAGACCGGCCGGGGAGTCACCGGCCTGGGATGGTTAGAGGACCCCAGCGAAGAAATTGCCTCCTGGTCCGCAATGGTTATCCCCGTTAGATTCGGCGCCGGCACCCGGGTAAAGATGGCGGAAGGCTTTGCCAGGAAATGCCCGATTGTTGCCACCTCCACCGGCGCTTACGGCTACGGCGTCCGCGATGGAGAGGAGTTTCTGCTTGCAGAGAACCCGCAGGATTTCGCCTCCGCCTGCATCCGGCTGGCGCGCGATCCTCAGTTGGGCAGGGAACTTGCGGAACGCGCCCACCATCGCTTTCTGCGGGAATGGACGTGGGATGCGCAGGAGGGCAAGGTTCGCGCTGTGGTACGCGAGTGTCTGGCAGCAAGTAGCATCCCGGCTGAGGTCAACCCTTCACCCCGTGCCGCTGGTGGCCCAATCCACAGCCTTAACGTCTGAGCCGCGAGCCATTCGCAGGGAGGTGTCACTTATGTCAACTCTCAGTCAGAAGTTGGAGGACCGGAGTGCTTTCTCAACGAATGTCGTTCTTGCCGATATTCTTGCGACGGGCGTCTCAAAGAGCGCGGATGGAGCGGGAACGGTCGCGGTGCACTCGGCCATTACCTTGTCCGAGGGTGAGATGCTGCAAAGGGTTGTCCGCCTGATAGATCCGACCGTAAGCCTGGAGATTGGGCTTGCCTATGGGGTCTCGGCCCTCTTCATCTGCGATGCACTCAAGGTTCGAAGCGGGACGGAACACATTGTAATCGATCCGAACCAATACGTCAGCACTAACGGGTTTTGCTGGGACGGCATAGGAATGGCAAACCTTCGCCGGGCGGGTCACGGGGACATCGTCCGGCTAATTGAGGAGCCGTCCTACCGCGCGCTTCCCGAACTGGAGCGATCCGGGTGTCGCGTGGATTTCGCATTTATCGATGGATGGCACACTTTCGACTTCGCGCTTGTCGATTTCTTTTTTATTGACCGCATGCTGAACGTAGGAGGGGTTGTAGCCTTTGACGATATGCACATGCCCGCCATCCGCAAACTCTGCCGTTTCGTCAAAACCAGCCTTGCTTATTCCATCCTGGCCGTAAGTGGCTCGAGTTCGGCACCGACGTTTAAGCGTCGCGCTTCTGAGCAGTTGCTGCGCCGCTCGCCGTTTCGAAGGCTCCTTCGGCCCGAGGTCGCGACGCCGGACAAGCGAATCGGTCTCCGAGGCACCTGCATCGCGTTTAGGAAGGAAGCTGATGACACTCGGCCCTGGAGCCACTTCGAGGATTTCTGAATGGGGAAATTGCGGAGCGCGCCCACCATCACTTTATGCGGAGACATTGTCCATTCCGGCGACTGCGCGGCGGCTCTTTTCGATGTTGCGCGGCGGATCGTACAGCCGCGTCTCCCGCGGCGGGTTGGGAATTAAAGGATTGGCGAAGGACCTCGTGATGCCACTCCTCCAGCAAACCCTCACAGCGCGACCTGCCGCAGGGCGGGCAGGGCCGAAAGGGGAAGCGGATTGCGTCCAGCAGAAGCTTTAACACGAATTCAGGAAGCGCTGGAATGGGCGGCGGACGTTCTGAAGCCGTTTGAGTCCGGGTCAGCCAGGGCGCGCTTGAAAGACGACGACGAACTGGTGACGGCGGCGGACCATGCGGTGAACAAGGTGCTGCACAGCATCCTGCGGCGCAAGGGCGAGGGCTGGCTCTCAAAGGAGAGCGCGGATGACGGCTCGCGCCTTAATAACGATCGCGTCTGGATTGTGGACCCAATCGGCGGAACGCGCGAGTTTATAGCCGGAGTGCCCGAATACTGCGTTTCAATCGCATTTGTGCAGCAGGGAGTCGCCGTCGCAGGCGGCATCATGAACCCCGCCACGCATGAGACCTTCCTGGGCGCAGCCGGAGCCGGGGTCACCTACATGGGCGAGGACGTTCCTGTGGCTGCTGCCGCGAGCCTGGCCGGGGCCACGGTGCTGGCCAGCCGAAGGGAAGTGATGCGCGGGGAGTGGGAAGCCTTTCGCAACTCCGGGTTCGCCATCAGGCCGCTGGGTTCCGTGGCCTACAAACTGGCGCGGGTGGCGGCTGGATTGGCCGACGCCACCTGGACGCTGACGCCGAAACACGAATGGGACGTGGCGGCAGGCGTGGCGCTGATGGAAGCGTCAGGCGGGTTTGTAGGCACTCTCGACTTTCGCCGGCCGATGTTTAACCGCGCAGATACCCTGCTGCCGGGGCTGGCGGCGTCACGGCGAAACCTTGAGGGCGAGATCGTCAAATTGTTAAGGCCGCGCATCGCGCCGAACATTGCAACGCCCGCGAGCGTTGCC
The DNA here is from genome assembly GCA_035712365.1 of Terriglobia bacterium. Lineage (NCBI taxonomy): Bacteria > Pseudomonadati > Acidobacteriota > Terriglobia > Terriglobia bacterium. Next base: position 5,907 of record DASTAW010000015.1, on the reverse strand, counting down.
AGCCCAGGTGCGCGCGCGTTCGAGGACACCGTTCGGACGGTGATTCAGGAGTGTTTGGCAGTGGGCCGCCGCTCGCGGCAGGACTGATGCGGCGCGCTGGCAGGAGGCTGCTGAATGGACTCGGGATTGATTCGCCGCAGATGAGTTTTTCTGCAGATCAGGCTAAGAGCCGCAGATCCCGCAAGGCGGGACGGTCTGCGCTACTCCGCTCAAAAACCAATCGGGATTGAGCGATGAGCCGCAGAGAAATATGAATCCGCTGGTCTCCATCATCGTCAACAATTACAACTATGGCCGCTTTCTCTGGGAGGCCATTGACAGCGCGCTGGGGCAGACCTATCCCCATTGCGAAGTGATTGTGGTTGACGACGGCTCGACCGACAACTCGCGCGAGGTGATTGCCGGTTACCGCGAGCTCATCATTCCGGTGCTGAAGGAGAACGGCGGGCAGGCTTCGGCGTTCAATGCAGGCTTCGAAGCGTCCACGGGTGATTTGATTCTTTTCCTGGATTCCGACGACATGCTGGAGGCGGAGGCGATTGAAACCGTTGTCCGTGAATGGCGGGACGGTGTCTCTCGAATCATATTTCCTTTGGAGGTTGTCGACAAAAGCGGCAAGCCTATGGGCCGGACCAAAGGGGGCGTGGCGGTTCCGAGTCCCGCGCTGGGCCCATTCGGCATGGGCTCTCCGACCAGCGGAAACACGTTCTCTCGCGCGGCGCTCGAAAGGATCATGCCGATGCCTGAAGAGGGCTGGGAAATTGCCGCGGATATCTACCTGACAGCAACCAGCTTGTTCGGCGAAACGGTTTGTCTGAGAGAGCCGCTTGGCAAATACCGCGTACACAGAGACGCCGGCCACCCGCAGGATGATGTGGCCTGGGCTGTCAGGAATCGCATCAGATTGGATCTGAAGTTTTACGAAATTCTACATAGGCTGACCGACGGGAAGATTGGATCGCTTGAGCAATGGCTTAGCGCGTGCCCCTTGCACTGGGTTCGGCGGATCAGATCGCTTCGGGAAAGCCCAAAGGACCACCCGTGGCCCGACACCGTACCTAGCTTGCTGGCCCATGCGATAAGGGCAACGTGGCGCCAGCCGGGCCGTAATTTCCGGCGCAGGGTGGCGTATACAATCTTCGTTGTCGGCCACGCCATACTGCCCAGGAAGGCTTCGCATGGAATGTGGACGGTGGAGGGGCAAGAGCGCGGCCGGGTGTTCAAGCGCCTCCTTGGCGCGTGAGCACGCGCGCCGAGACTGTGAGCGAACAGGAGCCGGGCGGGAGCCTTATGCGACGCTGCCCATAAGGCAATCACGGAGATTTAGTTTCACTATCAGTAGCTGCAATTGAGGTCACTCCAGGGGTCTTGCGAGGGGAGACACTGACGTGAATACAATTGGAGAGCCAGGCGCCGCTCTGGAAATCGAAGAGGGGCGCCAAAAAGCGGCATCGAAGGCGGATGGCGGGTCGGCGGCATCTGAGGCTGGCGCCGTGCGGCCGCTGACCGTCAGCATCATCATCAGCAACTGCAACTATGCGCAATTTGTGGGCGAGGCGATTGACAGCGCGCTGGGCCAGACCTGCAGCAATACTGAAGTGATTGTTGTTGACGACGGTTCGACGGACGACTCTCGGCAGGTGATCGAAAGCCGGGGAGAGAGGGTGCGCGCGATTTTCAAGGCGAACGGCGGCCACGTCTCGGCCTTGAATGCGGGCTTTGCGGCCTCGACAGGCGACCTGGTCCTTTTTCTCGATTCCGACGACGTGCTGGAGCCGAACGCCATCGAAACCGCCGCGAGGGAATGGCGCGAGGGAACGGCCCGCATACTTTTTCCCCTGGAGGTAGTGGACAAGGACGGCAAACTCCTTGGACGCAGGATTGGAGGACAGGAATTGCCCAGCCCCGTCTTAGGGTCGTTCGGAGTGGGCTCGCCGACCAGCGGAAACGTGTTCTCGCGTCGGGCGCTCGAGAAGATGGTGCCCATCCCGGAAACAGAATGGAAAGCCTGTCCTGACGTTTACCTCACTGCGGCGGGCCTCTACGGCGAGGTGAAGTGCCTTCGGGAAGCGCTGGCAAGATACCGCATCCACGGGAGCAATGCCCTGGCGTGCGGAGACCCGCTGGCCGTGATCAGGAACCGCATCGAGCTGGATTTCAAACTGTATTATTCGCTGTATCGGCTGACCGGCGGAAAGATGGGGTCCCTGGACGAGTGGATCGGTGGATGCCCGCAGCACTGGGTGCGCAGGATCGTCTCGCGGCGGGGAAATCCAGGCGACGACCCGTGGCAGGGCAGTCTGCCGCACTTGACAATGAAGGCCATCAAGGCGACCTGGCGGCAGCCCCAGAGAAATTGGCGGCGCAGGCTGGCCTACTCAATCTTCGCTATTGCCTACAGCACCCTGCCGACGCAATCCTTCCGATTTCTTCAGGAGATCGACGGCGGCGCGCGCGGCCGAACATTCAGACGGCTCATCGGAACGTGAAGCCAACGACATCCTTGCGCATTCCTCCTGACCCATGCCGAGAAAAAACAACCTGTTCAACGACTACCTCTACCTGGCGCATCGGCTGGACCGTCAGAAGGCGGCCAAGTTCTGCCAGAGACTGGGGCCGAAGGTCCTGGACCTGGGCTGCGGCTACCGGCCGTATGAAGACCTGCTGCCGAAAGGAACCACTTGCGTGGGGATGGATGGCGATGCGGGGCGGCGGCCGGAGCTTGCCGGGTCATGCCTGGCTATTCCGGTGAAGGACGCCACCTTTGATTCCGTGATGTGCAACCACGTGATCGAGCATGTGCCGAAGCCCTGGCTGGCGCTTGAGGAGATTGGCCGGGTGCTGAAACCCGGCGGGCTGCTCTATCTGACCGTGCCGCAGACCTGGGGCTTGCACTACGAGCCGTACGACTTCTATCGATATACCAAATACGGGCTGGCTTACCTCCTGAGTGAGGCCGGCTTCGAGGTGGTGGAATGCGAGCCGATGGGCGGGCTGTTCACGCTGGTTGCCATCCGCCTGATTGATCTGGCCGTCCTGAATGCGCTGTTCCCGATGCTGCGGCGGATGGGAGTGCGGCGGGGGCAGTACAGGCTGGGCGCCATGCTGTTTCTGCCAGCGACGCTTATCGCCATTCCTTGCACCACCTTGTTGGACAGGTTTGACACCATGAATCAGTATGCGTGGGCCGTGCTGGCCAGACGCCTGCCTGAAAAACAGAGAACCCATGAAAATCCTGTGCGTCATTGATCGGCTGTGTACGCCCGGAGGCGCGGAAAGGCAACTGGTGACCCTGGCCCGCGCCTTGACGGCTCGCGGACACGAGTGCACGATTGCGGCACTCTTCCCTGGCTCCGACCTGGCGAAAGACCTGCCCCAATACGGAGTCAGATTCCATGAGCTTGGAGTGAGATTCCGGCGGGACTTTGCAGGCGCGGCAGCAAGAGTGGCGCGCCTGGTCCGCAAGGGCCGGTTTGACGTGGTCCAGGCCCACCTGCTGACTTCCTGCATCGCGTCGGGATTGTCGCGCGTGCTTGCAGCAGGACCGCCGCGCGTGGCGGTGCTCCACAACCTTGATTACGAAATCTATCCGGCCCGAAACCTTCGCCAAAAGGCGCTTCGCCGATTGCACCGCTTTGCGCTCCGCCGGTTGACCGACGGCGTGGTGGCCGTGAGCGACAGCGTTGGCCGGCATTATCGAGCCGAAATGGGCATCCGGCGGATCACGGCAATACCTAACGCCATTGAGCTTGGCGGGCTGCCGGAAAGCTTCCTGACTGGACGGGACAGCTTGAGGAAGGATCTGGGAGTTGGCGCCGAGGCCACTCTGCTGGCCTACTCAGCCAGGATGGTCAAGCAAAAGGGACACAGCCTGCTGCTGCGCGCGCTCGAGATCCTGAAGGGCAGAGGGACCGCTCCCAAACTTCTGCTGGTCGGCAGCGGGCCGCTGGAGCCTGAAATACGGGCCGCCGTCAGGAACGCAGGACTCGAGGGCCAGGTGATCATGACCGGCAACCTCGCTTATGCGGACGCGCTGAAGCATATCGCGGCGGCAGACCTGTTCGTTTCACCATCGAGCCTGGAGGGATTCGGGCTGGCCATCGCAGAGGCCATGGCCCTGGGCGTTCCTGTGGTGGCGGTTGCCGTCGGTTCGGTGCCGGAGGTTGTCGAGGATGGAGTTTCCGGGCTTCTGGCGCCGCCGGACGGGCCGGAGCCGTTGGCCGATGCCGTAGCGCGCGCACTGGTGGACCACGGCCTGAGGCAGCGGCTTCAGCGGGCCGCGGTGGAACGGGTCCACACACACTTCACTCCCACCGTGGTGGCAGAGCGCTGGGAGAATTATTTCGGCGATTTGATCAACGAGCGACATCGCCGAACGGTGGCAGCGAAAGCAGCGCCAGCGCCAAGGGAGATGGGATCGAATGGCTGAAGCAGCGCCGCTGTTCACGGTGTTCACATCGGCGTTTAACGCGGAGCGCACGCTACATCGGGTTTATGAAAGCCTCCAGAGCCAAACGCTGCGCAGCTTTGAATGGCTGGTGGTTAGTGACGGGTCGGTGGACGGCACGGAGGGGCTGGTTGAAAAGTGGCAGGCGAGCGCGCCGTTCCCGATTCGCCTCGAACGGCAAGCGCACTCCGGCACCGCGGCCTCGTTCAATCGCGCCGTTTCGATCGCGCGCGGGGAGTTCTTCTTCCAGATCGATCATGACGACGGCTGCAAGTCCAATGCTCTCGAAAGGCTGTGGGAAGCCTGGCGTGAAATCCCTGAACAAGCCAGGGCAGGGTACGCCGGGATGTACGTCCGCTCCTGCGATGAGAACGGCCGGCCCAATGGCGCAGGATTCGGCGTACCGTGGCGCGACGCGACTTTTCATGAGCAGTATTACAGATTTCGCGTTCGCGAGGACCAGCGTCCCTGTTGGGTGACGAAAGTCATCAGAGGATTTCCGGCGCCTGTTCTGAAGGGCTTTTCGGGCTGGCTTCCGGAGGGGCTGACACAGGCGCGCGTGGGCAGAATCTACAAGGCGCGGTGGCTCAACGAGATTTTGTATGTTTACTACCAGTCGGACCACGGGCGAGTTTCGTTGCAGAGGAATGGGTCGGGCTTTGCGCACTGGCCCGGGCTGCGGGCGCAGTACCAGGACCAACTGGCCCGTGACACGCAATGGCTGCGGTATGCTCCCGTGCAGTTTTATCGCCGTGCCGCAGCTTACTCCCGGTTCTCCTTTCGCATGGGAATAGGCCCCGCAGCGCAGTGGAGAGAGGTGGGAACCGCGCTCGGCAGGGCCTTGTGGCTGACGGCGCTTCCCGTAGGCCTGGCGTTGAACCTGATGGACCAGGCGCAAGGCCGATGAAACGCACAGTGCCAGGAATGAGCAGATGAAGGAGCACTCTTCGCCGCGCTCGGTGTTCTACATCACCTATGACGGGCTGATGGAGCCTTTGGGGCAGTCCCAGGTGCTGCCCTACCTTCGCGGGCTGGCCGGCGAATTTGCCATCACGGTAATGAGTTTTGAGAAGCCGCAGGACTGGGCGGACTGCGAGCGGCGGCAGGAACTACAGGGACAGCTTCGCCGCGCTGGAATCAAATGGATTCCCTTGCGCTACCACAAGCGTCCGACCGTGCCGGCCACGGCGTTCGACGTCGCGCATGGAATTTTGCGGGGCATGAGGTTCGCTCTCGGGAGATGCCCGCGGATTCTCCACGCTCGGGGATACGTTCCGGGTGTCATCGGGCTCGCCCTGAAGCGAGCGGCGGGAATAAGGCTCATCTTCGACATGCGCGGCTTCTGGCCGGATGAGAAGGTTGACGGCGGAGCGTGGCGGCGCGGTTCGGGCGTGTACCGGGCGGCCAAGTGGTTTGAAAAAAGATTGCTGGAACGCGCGGATGTGGTGATTTCACTCACA